>CAZRYV010000027.1:0-16416 GCA_964604385.1 uncultured Brachyspira sp. | reverse complement strand
TAAAAATGTCAATACTAAATTATTTTGAACATAAATAAAATATTAATTGTTCCTTTAAGTATATATTTTTACAAAAAAAAAAAAAAAAAATAGCAATTTTTCAAAAAATTAAGTAATTTTTAATCATAATTTAACAAACTATGTTCCTATAATTAGCAATATGTTAATATATTTGACAAGGATAACACCGTATACGATTTTATTGAAAAGCCTCAAGGAGATAACGCATATATAAGCGGTGGATTCTTTATATTAAATAAAGAAATTTTTGATTATTTGGAGGACGATTCTACGGTATTCGAACAAAAGCCTTTAAGAGAATTATCAAAAAATAATCAATTAATAGCTTTTAAGCATGAAGGTTTTTGGCAATGTATGGATACTCAAAGGGATAAAGCTTTACTCGAACAGATGTGGGATGATAATAAAGCTCCTTGGAAATTATGGAAGTGAAATAATGAAAAATATAGTAGAAGTTTTTAAAAATAAAAAAGTTCTCGTAACGGGACATACGGGATTTAAAGGTTCTTGGCTTTGTAAATTATTGCTCAAACTCGGTTCTAAAGTAAGCGGCATATCTTTGGAGGCGGATAAAATATCTTTATATAATTTGATTAAACTTGATAATGAAATGGACTCTTATATAAGAGATATTAGAAAATTGGAAAATATTGAAAATATTATAAAAGAAATAAATCCGAATATTATATTTCATTTGGCAGCTCAACCTTTGGTAATAGAAAGTTATAATAATCCTTTATATACATTTGAGACAAATATAATGGGAACTGTTAATATACTTGAAGTTATAAGAAAATTAAATAATTTAGAATGCGCCGTAATGATAACTACCGATAAGGTTTACGATAATAAGGAATGGGCTTGGGGATATAGAGAAAACGATTCTTTGGGGGGAGCCGACCCTTATTCTTCTTCAAAAGCTTGCTCTGAACTAATAATCAAGAGTTATAAGAAATCTTTTTTAAACGATTTGAATATAGCGACTGCGAGAGCGGGAAATGTTATAGGAGGTGGAGATTTTGCAAAAGATAGAATAATTCCCGATATAGTAAGGGCGATAGAAAATAATAAATCGGTTGAATTAAGAAATCCTAAAAGCGTCAGACCTTGGCAGCATGTTTTGGATGTTTTACACGGTTATTTGCTTCTTGCATATAATTTAATTAAAAATAATAAAAATATTTCATATGCAAAAGATGGCGATTTGCCAAGCTATAATTTTGCTCCAACCGACAATAAACGGACTGTTGAATATATAACAAAAGTTTTTATAGAAAATATCGGTAAAGGAAGTTATAAGATAAAAACGAAAGATACAAATAAAAAAGAGATGAATATATTGCGACTCGATTCTTCGCTTGCAAGAAAGGAATTATTATGGGAAGAAAAATTCAATACAGAAGAGGCTATAAAACAAACGGCTTTATGGTATAAGGAATATTTGGAGGATAAAGATATAACGGATAAACAGATTAATGAATATATAGAAGGTTTAATATGAATAATAATTGTCCAATATGCAATAATAATAGTGTTAGTTTATATACTAAATCTAATTATAATATAAAAAATATAAACGATTATTCTTTTAGTTCAAGAAAAAATCCAGAATATATGCATCATACTTTAATGAAATGTAACAATTGCAATATTTTATATTCTATAGATATTGAAGATAAAGACAATTTATTTAATCTATATAAAAAAGCAAGTTTTGACAGTAAAAGTTTAGCCAATTTAGCAAGTATGACTTATATACAATATTTAAATAAATACTTGTTTAATGGGGGGATGTCTAAAAATATTGCTTTAGATATAGGAACAGGAGAAAGTTCATTTTTAAAAGAATTATTAAATTATGGATATGTAAAAGTTATCGGTATTGAACCTTCTACGGAGGCAATAAATCAAGCGGATATTTCAATAAAGAATTATATAATAAATAATTTCTTTAGAGTTGAAGATTTTTCTGAAAATATTTTTGATTTAATAACTTGTTTTCAAGCTATAGAGCATATAGAAAATCCTTTAAAACTTACTAGTGATATATTTAAATTATTAAATAAAAATGGAGCTTTATTTATAGTATGTCATTCATATAATTCTATAGTAAATAAAATTTTAGGTATGAGAAGTCCAATATACGATATAGAACATTTACAAATATTTTCTAAAGAAGGTATAAAAAAATTACTAGAATTATCAGGTTTTAAAAATATTACTATATTTACAATTTTTAATTCGTATCCTATAAGTTATTGGATTAAATTATTTCCGTTTCCTAATAAAATAAAAAAATTTTTGTTAAAGATATTGAATAAAACTCATATAGGTAATATAAAAATTCCTATTAATGTGGGAAATATAGGGTGCATAGGTTATAAAAAATGAAATCGATAGAATTATCAAAAAGAATTAGAATGCATTCTCTTAAAATGCATTATATATCTCAAACTTCTCATGTAGGTTCAAACTTTTCTGTAGCGGATATTTTATCAGTATTATATACATATATTTTGAAATACGACTTGAATAATGAAAGATACGAATATAGAGACAGATTAATTTATAGTAAAGGACATGCCTCTACAATATTATATTCCATTCTTGGCGAGATAGGATTTATAGATAAAAATATTTTGGAAAATTATGGAAAAAACAATCAACCTCTTGCTGGACATATAACTCATAAAATAAATGAGATAGAATTTTCAACCGGTTCTTTAGGACATGGAGGAAGTATATCTAACGGAATAGCTTTGGCTCTTAAAAGAAAAAAATCAAATAGCAGAGTTTTTGTTATATTAAGCGACGGTGAGATAAACGAAGGCTCTACTTGGGAATCCATAATTTTTGCTGGGCATCATAAATTGGATAATCTTATTTACATACTTGATAATAATAAATTTCAGGCTTGTGGAAAGACGGAAGACATTCTTAATATGGGAAATATATGCTCTAAATTAAAAGAATTCGGGTGGACTGCTATTGAAGTTGACGGACATAACCATAAACAATTAAAAGCTATTTTTGAAAAACTACCTCTTAAAAAAGGTAAGCCTACATTTATTTTGGCTCATACGATTAAAGGTAAAGGAGTCGATTTTATGGAAAACAATTTGTTATGGCATTATAAATCTCCTAATAAAGAAGAGTATGAATTAGCCTTAAAAAAATTAAAGGAAAATTAATTAAAATGCGAAAAACTTTTATAAAAACTTTGATAGAATGCGCTAAAAAAGATGATTCTATATTCGTGTTGGTTGGCGATTTGGGATATAGTGTGTTTGAAGAATTTGAATCTTTATTTCCCGATAGATATATCAATGTTGGTGTTGCAGAACAAAATATGATGGGGATAGCAGCAGGATTATCTTACGAAGGTTATAAGGTTTTAACTTATTCTATTGGAAATTTTAATACCTTAAGATGTTTGGAACATATAAGAAATGACATATGCTATCATAATTTAAATGTAAAGATAATTTCGGTAGGCGCCGGTTTTTCTTACGGTTATCTAGGTTATACGCATTTTGCAATAGAAGATATTGCGGTTATGAGAAGTATGCCAAATATAAAAATATATTCCCCATCGAGTATTAATGAGATGGAATTTACTACGAAGGAGATAATCAAACACAAGTCTCCCTGTTATGTTCGTATAGGTTCTTCAGCTTTGAAAATTGATTATAATTTAAATAGAGGCAAAATAAATATTGTAAGAGATGGTAAAGATATTCTAATATTATCCTGTGGAAATATATTATCTAATGTTATAGAAGCTTGTAAAATATTAGAAGATATGGGAGTAAGAGTTTGCTTAGCGAGTGTCTATTGTTTAGAACCTTTTGATGCTAATTTTATATTAGAAAGAATAAAAAAATATAAAAAAATAATTACTATAGAAGAGCATGGAATAGGCGGTTTGTTTAGTATAGTTTCAGAAATAGTTTCAAGTTATGATATTATTTTAAAAGGACTATATATTGAAAAAAATGCATATAATTATTCTGATTCGCAAGATTATATGAGGAAAAGATATTCTTTAGATATTAATGGAATAGTAGAAAATATTACAATATTATTAAATAAAAAGTAATAGGTATGGATAATAATGTAAAGGAAAATACAGAACAATTAAAAAATAATTTTTGGAGGACTTAAAATGAAAGAAAGATTTAAACCTTTTAATAATCAAGCGATTAATAATATTTTTATAGATAATATAAAGCTATTTTTTAGGCTTATTTTAGATTTGCAAATAAATACGGTGCGTAAAACATTTATTATATATAAAAATATAATATGTAAAAATATACAGTATGGGGGGGGGTAATTCTTGATGTAGGCTGCGGTAATTCGCCCTATAAGTCATTATTACCAAAAGAATTAAAGTATATAGGATTAGATTATAATATGGCGCAAGAGAATTTTGATTATAAAAAATCTGAAGATGTTATTTTATATGATGGTAAAAATTTTCCATTTGAAAATAATTCTTTTGATTATTTATACCATACAGAGACTCTAGAACATATAAAAGAGCCAAAGCATTTTCTAAAAGAATGCAATAGAGTATTAAAGGATGGAGGCATTATGTTTTTTTCCGTTCCGTTTCAAGCCAGATACCATTATATACCATTTGATTATTATAGATATACTCCCTCTTCATTAGAAACACTATTAGAAGAGGCCGGATTTAATAATATTAAAATAATTGAGAGAGGTAGCGATATTACGGTTGCTTCTTATAAAATAATTTCCGTATTTCATAGAATGTTATTGGATATAGGCATTAAAGGAATAGTAAATAAAATATTTGCAATTTTATTTTCTCCCGTATATTTAATCTTTCTTTTAATAGCTCACATATCTCTGATTTTTAATTTTGGTTCCAAAGACGACTGTTTGGGATATAGCGTAATTTCTAAAAAAGATGTGGAAAAAATATGAATAGGATAATTTTAGAGGACTTAGAAAATATAAGAAAACGATTATCAAATATTAACAAATTAAGAGATTCTAATATTTTTATAACAGGCGGGACTGGATTATTTGGAAAACTTTTTTTAGATACTTTTTTATTTTTAAATAATAAATTAAATTTAAATATACGAATAACTGTTTTAACAAGAGACAGCGATAGTTTTATAAAAAAATATAATCGTTATATTGATAAAAATATTGATTTTATAAACGGGGATATAAGAAATTTTGAAATACATAATAAGAGTATTGACTATTGTTTACATTTTGCAGCTTCAGTAGACCCAAATTTAGAAAGAAATAACCCCGATGAGATGCATTCTATAATTGTTGATGGAACAAAAAATTTATTAAAAATCATAGAAAAATATGATATAAAAAGAGTATTATTTGCAAGTTCTGGGGCTGTATATGGCAAAGAACTTTATAATATAAAATATATATCCGAAGATTTTGAATGCAATCCAAGCAGCATTTACGGTAAAGCAAAGTTGCAAGCTGAAAACATTATTTTAGATAATAAAATAAATTGCGTTATTGCAAGATGCTATGCATTAGTTGGACCATATTTAAATTTAAATATACATTACGCTATAGGCAATTTTATTTCAGAATGTTTGCATAAAAAGGATATTATTATTAAAGGAGACGGAACCACTTTACGCTCTTATTTATATACCGACGATTTAATTTTATGGCTTTTAACCATTTTATTAAACTCTGATAACAAAGAAATTTACAATGTAGGTTCTATGAAAGAAATTTCTATATATAAATTGGCAGAAATAATATCGTCTCAATTTGAATATAAAACTAACATAAAAGTTTTATCAGAAGGAAATATTGGAATAGCTCCTTCCGTATATTTGCCTGATAATAGAAAAATTATATCTGCATTAAGAGTCAAAGAAAATTACACTATAGAAGGTATGATAAAAAGAACAATATTTTGGAATAAAGAGGAATTTAATAAAAATGAAAAAAATTAGTATATTAATACCCACCTATAATGAAGAAGATAATATTATACCTTTAAGTGAACAATTAATATCTATTTTTAACGAAAAGCTATCATATTATTTATACGAAATTATCTTTATAGATAATAATTCAAAAGATAAAACAAGAGAAAGATTAATAGAATTATGTAGTCAAAATTATAATATTAAAGCTATTTTTAATGTTAAAAATTTTGGGCAATCAAATTCTCCTTATTATGGTTTATTGCAGTCAACGGGAGATTGTTGTATCACAATGTGCACCGATTTTCAAGACCCGCCTGAATTAATAACAGATTTTATTAAAGAATGGGAAAAAGGGTATAAAATTGTTATTGGAATAAAAAATAAGAGTAAAGAAAATCCTATTATGTATTTTATAAGAACTATATATTATAAAACTATAAGGAAAATATCAGAAGCGGAACATATAGACCATTTTACTGGATTTGGTCTTTATGATAAAAAATTTATAGAAGTATTGAAAAAATTAGACGATACGCAGCCTTATTTAAGAGGTATAGTTGCAGAATTAGGATACAATAGAAAAGAGATATTTTATGAGCAGCAAAACAGAAGAAGTGGAAAAACTAAAAATAATTTGTATTCCCTATACAATATAGGTATGCTTGGTATTACATCATATTCGAAGATTGTATTAAGATTGGCAACTATATTTGGTTTTGTTTCATCAATTATAACTTTTATATTAGGATTTATAACCTTGATAACTAAATTATTAAATTGGAATAATTACCCTATAGGAATAGCCGCATTAATGGTTGGAGTATTTTTCATAGGTTCGGTCCAATTATTTTTTATAGGATTTCTTGGAGAATATATACTTAATATAAACACAAGAGTAATGAAAAGACCGCTTGTTATTGAAGAAAAGAGGATTAATTTTGATTTATAATATATAATATTATTGCTTTTTATTTAAAAATAATTTTTAATATAATTCAAAATATAACTAACTTATACAACTAAATTTTTTTTTAATTATTAAATAAAAAATATAAATAAACTATAAAATAAAATGAAAAAAGTAAAAGATTTCTACTACAAAAAAGCAAAAGAAGAAAATTATAATGCAAGAAGCGTTTTCAAATTGGAAGAGGCGCAAAATAAATTTAAGTTTATAAAATCCTCCGATAGAGTTTTAGATATAGGTTGCTCGCCATGTTCTTTCAGTCAATATATGCTTAATAAAATAATAAAGAGCGGTTCTGTAATCGGAGTCGATATAATCCCTAATTCTTTTTCTCATCCAAAATTTACTTTTATACTTGGCGACATTAAAGAAATGAATTTAAAAACTTTTAATGATATAAAATTCGATGTCGTTATAAGCGATGCTATGCCAAATACAACTTCCGATAAAGAAACCAATCATTTTCGTTCCATATTTTTGTCAAAATCTATATTTAATCTTGCCAAAGAAGTTCTTAAAAACGAAGGAAATTTTTTTATAAAAGTTTTTGACGGAAAAGATTTACCAGATTTTAAAAACGAATTGAAAGAATATTTTAAATCTGTGGAAGTATTTAAACCGAAAAGTTCGAGAGACGAAAGCAGAGAAATATTTTTATTTTCAAAATGTTTTTTAAATCTATAAAACCGATTGATACAAAATAATTTTTTATATATAATATTTTTAATTTTAATTTTTTGATTTTAAATAAAGGACGAGTTATGAAAAGAGAATTTGCATTGGTTGTCGAAACTTACGATAATAATATAGCCAAAGTTGAATTGCAGAGAAGTTCAAGTTGCGAAGGCTGTTCCATTTGTTCTTCGGGAAAACCCGTAATATTGAGGGCGTTAAATAATATAAACGCAAGTAAGGGCGACAGCGTGGTTATAGAAGTTGAAGAATTGAAAAGAGGAATAAATTTTTTCGTTTATATAGTTCCTTTAATTTGTCTCATAGCTGGATATTTTATCGGAGACTATTTTTCAAAATTAATTTCAATAGAAAATAAAAATTATAATTTGGGACCTATATTTTCTTTCGTTTTGTTTTTTGTTTATATTATTTTTGGTATTTTAAAATTAAAAAAGAATAATAAAATAATAGCGAATATTATAGGCAAGAGAAAAGTTGCAACCGATTTAAATAATTTAAATAAATGAAAAATAAAATAATAATTACTTCATTAACCGTTATAACGGCTTCTTTGATAACTTATTTTTTTGTCTCGATAAAAAAAGATTATGCGCCCGTTTATAATATAGGAAATGAAGCGGTATCATCGGTTAATAAAGTTAATGGACTAAAAATAATTCCTGAAATTGAAACTTTTGAAGACGGTAAAATAAAAATTTTTACTTTTAACAAAGTTGCAGATTCAATTTCAAATGCCGTGAAATACGCCAACTATTTATGGAAAAACGAAGGTTACTACATAATAACCAATCATAATTTTGGCAAAGAGATGGGAAAAGTCGAGCTTGCAAAAAACTCTTCAGAAAATGGAAAAATAATCAAAGTGGATGTGAACTGTCATACAAACGATTCTTTTTCGGTAGTTATAAGCATCGTAAACGGAGATTTATTGATAAAAAATAATCGAAATAATTAAAAATAATACGGAATAATTATATATCGTTCATACTAAAATTAAGCCAATAACCCAATTCTATAAATAATTTTTTTTCTTCGTCTCCAAAGAGAATATTTCCGCTTTTGTATTTTGAAAGTATTTTATAAAATATATTTTCGTAAGTGTTTCTGTCTATCGGCATATCGTTATTTGACAAAAATTTTATATCGCCTAACAACTCGAATATTATTTTTGTATTTCCCGTTTCGTATAATTCGTTTAACGCTTTTTCAATCTTATCGCCAATTAAATTCGATATTCCGCTGTTTGAAACGAACATTCCCGCTTTTCTAGCGTTTTTTAATCCATTTGAAACTTCATCGTATGCGTCTTTTCCTCTCTCAATAATTTTCTCTCTTAAAATCGGAGATACCATAGCTCCCATAAGTCTTCTGTAATCGTAATTCGGAGTTATGCCATTGGAATTAAAATAATCGAATAATTTTTTATATTCAGGATAAACTTCATGCATCAATTTATTTAATTTTTCAATATCGTTTTTAAATATATCGTTTGCAAATTTATCTCTTATATCGGAAGTTAAATCTTTTAAGGAAAGAGTATGAACTGCAGAATTATTAAGCTCTTCGTAATTTATAGAGATTTGAATTTCATTTTTAAATTCGCAGTTTTCTTCAAAAGTCTTTGCCTTAAAATATATATCGGCGTCTATATTGTCGATTAATATTCCTTCGATATAATTTTTTTCTTTTTTTGTAGCTTTTACCGTATGCTTGAATATGTTTATATTATCTTCTTTATATTCCGAAGCGATTAAATTAAAAATAAAATGATTTATAATATATAATTTATAAAATGTGTCCTCTTTTTCTTCTCTTTCGTAAAAATATCTTGCCGTTCTTATATTCCTGCGATGTTCCGCTTTATTGCTTATAGATTTTTCCAAAGTTTCTAAAAATTCTTTATGAGCTTCTTCTACAAATTTTGCATTTTTATCTTTAACTAGCATTCTTGCATAATGAAAAGACTGCACGGCATATTGCATATTCTGAATAGGCTCTAATCTAGAAACATCTTCAAAAAACCATCCGCATGAAGTATAGGAGAAAAGCGAATATTTGTAAGATTCCATTAAAAATATAAATTCTTTATACGATATATATTTTTCGCATATCTCGTATAAATCTTTAGCGTCCGAATCGTTATAAATTGCTCTTACATATTCTTCGCGTAAAGAATTTCTAGTGTCGTTTGTAAAATCCAAAAAAGTGCTGAATAATTTATCTTGCATATTTCTTAATATATCGAAAGCCTCTCTTAAAGGAGTTCTCCATGATAAATCGCATCCGTCCCAGCCTCCACATCCGCATGCGCTTCTCCATCTTTCCACTCCATGCGAACAACTCCAAGAAGTTCCGCGTCCTCCTTCTCCTTCATGAAGTATTACCTCTTCGGTTGGAGGAAACATATTTAAATAATGCTCGTAATTAGTTGGAATAATATTGTCATAATTTATATTTTCTTTAAAATACCTTGAAAGACACATATCGGCAAAAGGTTCATGATGTCCGTAGCTTTCGCCGTCTGTCGCTATATTTACTAGATTTTTATTTCCATATGCGTTTCTTATTCTCTCGCCAAATTTATCCGCAGACCTTAATAAATGTTGAAAAGCTATTTCGTTTGATATATAAGGGTCGTAGAAAAATACGGCTATTTTTTTTCCTCTATGCCCATATAACCAATAAGGTTTAGAAGTATCGATTGTCCCTCCCGAAACATCGATTAAAGTAGAATTTTTTACATAATGCGCTTGATAAGGAGATAATATGGTAAACTTAACTCCGCAATCAAATAAAGCGTCCACTACATCCAAATTAATCGCCGTTTCCGAAAGCCACATTCCGTTAGATTTTCTTTTAAAATATTTCTCAAAATTATATAAGCCCCATTTAATTTCAACTCTCATATCTTCTTTTTTAGCGAGAGGCAAAATAATATGATTGTATACTTGAGCGATAGCGTTTCCATATCCGAGTCTTTCTATACTTTTTCTGTCTGCTTCGATTATCCTTTCAAGCAAATCGCTTCTAGTTTTGGCAATATAATCTATAAGAGTGGGACCAAAATTAAAACTTATATATTGATAATTATTAGACATATCAGCTATTTTACCGCTCATATCGAGTATTCTTGAATATGCGTTTGGACTATAGCATTCTTTAGTTATTCTCTCGTTCCAATCATGCGAAGGAAATGCAGTCGCTTCTTTGGGTATTTCTCCTAAAAACGGATTTTCTCTCGGAGGTTGATAAAAATGACCATGTATTATTAAGTATCTCATAATGCGACAATTATACTATAAAATTATTTAAATTGCAACGATTATTTTATAAAATTATTATTTTTTATTTTTTAACTGCATATTTTAATTTATATATTTTAATTGAATAATAAAAATTTAAATTATTCTCTAAATTGTAAAGAATATAGATACTGATATTTTCCACCTCTTTTCATTAATTCTTCATGCGTTCCAGCTTCTGTAATTTTTCCGTTTTCAACTACGCATATATAAGTTGCCGTTTTTATAGTGGATAATCTATGAGCTATAACGAAAGTAGTTTGCAAATTGATGATTTCGTTTAAAGCCTTCTGAACATACATTTCGCTTTCCGTATCCAAGGCGCTTGTAGCTTCGTCCAATATAAGTATGGAGGGCTTTTTCAAAACCGCTCTCGCCAAAGCTATTCTCTGTCTCTGTCCTCCCGACAACATTATTCCCCTTGGTCCTATATGAGTGTCGTAGCCATTTGGAAGTTTAACTATAAACTCGTCGGCATGCGCTATTTTTGCCGCTCTGATTAAATCTTCGTCAGTCGCGTCTTTATTTGCATATAAAATATTTTCTCTCACGGTTCCGTAAAATAATATATTCTCCTGCGAAACGACTCCTATTTGATTTCTTAAACTTCTAGTATTTAATTCTTCAATATTAATTCCGTCAAATCTTATAACTCCTTCAGTAGGGGAAAATAATTTTGGAATTAAACTTATAAGAGTTGTTTTGCCTCCGCCCGAATTTCCCACGAAAGCCACTACATCTCCTTTTTTTACGCTTACATTAATCGGTCCCAAATGAAAAGGCTGCGAGTCGCTTCTTTTAGGATATTCAAAATGCACATTTTCAAAAGTTATTGAGCTTTCAATTGGTTTCATTTCTTTTTTTGTTTTGTCGTCTACATTCTCCGCCGGCAAATCCATTATCTGAAATACTCTCAAAGAAATTCCTTTCGTTAATTGTAGACTTATAAATATTCCCGATATGTCTCTAACGGGGGCTGAAATATTTAACATATAAAGCAAAAATCCCCATAAAAATTCAAAAGGCATCTCGCCAATAAATATCAAATATCCTCCGTAAGCCAATATTGTAAGCATAGCCACTATCATAACAAGTTCCGTCATCGGTCTGTTTAAAGCGGTTAATAACGACATTTTTCTAACCAATTTAATATAATCGGCATAAGCCTTTTTATATCTATTAACTTCTTCTTCTTCTTTGGAAAATATTTTTATAACTTCTATCCCTCTTATATCTTCCTGAACTATAGAAGTTATATTTCCTAATAAATTCTGTTGAGCCGTTACTCTCGTCTTTATAAGTTTTGATACAAAATTTATTCCTAAAGCGATTAACGGAGCGGCGATAAAACATGCCAATGTAAGTTTGACATTTAAAATCAGCAATGCGCATAAAGTTAATAATAAAGTTAGAGGAACGGTTATAAGATTAGGAAGAGTTCCCGATATAAAATTTTCTATAGTGGATGATTCGTTTAAAATCTTGCTTATTATATCTCCTTCTTTTTCCTGTTTATAATAGGCTATATCTGTGTTCATTAAACCTTTTAACATATCCGTGCGAACATCCTTTCCGATTTCCTGCGATGTGAAAGCGAAAAGAAAAGTTTTTACATAGTCGAATCCCACTCTGAAAATAACATAGAAAAATCCTATAAATATAATAAATGCAAATTGAATTATTATAATCGGATTAACCAAAGAATCCGCCGATAAAAAATGTTCCGCTATTTGCTTCGTGCTTATATTGGAAAGTTCATTAAAAAAAGGAATTTTATCCAAAATATCAACTCTTTTGCCACCCGTAATCGCTATAGCCATCTGCCCGAAAAAAGGAGGAAGTATATTTATAATCGTATAAAATATGCTTATTGTGAAAGAAGGTATAAATAATTTTTTATGCCGCATAGCGTAAGATAATATTCTTTTATAAGGATGCGGTTCTACTTTAGCGTAATATTTTTTTAAATGCTCTTCTGTTACGGCGCCGTAATCGAAAGGTTTATTTTCTTTTTTAAAAAATTCTTTTATTTTTTTTATCATTATAATTATATCCTAATATTTTACATAATTGATTTTATATCTTTATATTAAATATTTCAATATTCGGATAGATTCTCTCCGTATTCAAGTTTTAATTTTCTATCCGCCATATTCGCTATAGAATTTGAATGAGTAACTATAATTAAAGAAGCTTTTGTTTTTTTAGTCATATCCCATAAAAGTTCTCGCACAATTTCGGCGTTTTTTTTATCCAAATTTCCCGTAGGTTCGTCCGCTAAAATCAGTTTCGGATTATTTATTAACGCTCTCGCTATAGCCACTCTTTGCGCTTCTCCGCCGGAAAGTTCGCCTATTCTATGTTCGATTCTGTCTTTCAATCCAACCGTTTCAAGCAAATTTTCCGCTTTTTGTCTTGCAAGTTTTTTATCGTATTTAAGCATTAAAGAAGGAATCATTACATTTTCTATAGCACTGAACTCTCCAAGCAGATTGTGAAATTGAAAAACATAGCCGAGCGAACTGTTTCTAAAATATGCAAGCTGTCCTTCGTTCATTTTATGAATATTATTTCCGTCAATATTTATATTTCCGTCCGTTATTCCGTCTATTCCTCCAATTAAATTTAAAAGAGTAGTTTTACCGCTTCCCGATTCTCCCGTTATTGCAAGTATTTCATTTTTATACACTTTCAAATTTATAGATTTAAGAACTTCAACTTTCGGAGGACCCGTATAAGTTTTTTTTAGATTTTCTATACTTATCAAAATATCATTCATATCTTAATACCTCCGCCGGCTTATATTTGCTCGCTATATACGCAGGGATAATGGCAAAGATAACGGAAAGTAAAAAAGAAATTAAAGCTACCATTATGACTTGTTTAATATGTATTATAGAAGGAAGTCCGCCGCTCACATAATAAATATCCGAAGGAAAAAAATCGGGAACTATCGGAACGGTTATCGAAGAGCTTATATGAGAAGGAATAAACCATATAATATTGACTATAAATTGCGAAATATATCTAATCGCTTCCAAAGTTTCATTGACATAATTTGCAAGAAGTATTCCAAAAATAACTCCAAATATAGTTCCTATCGCTCCTATAATCGCTCCTTCCAAAAAGAAAACTTTTGCAACATTTGAAGGTTTTAATCCCAAAGTTTTTATTATTGCTATATCTCTTCTTTTGTCTTTTACGAAAATTATTTGACTCGAAGCTATATTTAAAGCCGCTATCAATATAATGAAAGAAAGTATTAAACCGAGCATTAATTTTTCAGTTTGAAGCGCTTGAAAAAAATTCCTGTCGAATAACATCCAAGGAATAACATTATAAAATTCTCTTAAAGATGTATCCAAATCTTTTGCGACTTTATCCGCATTAAGGAAATTTCTTACTTTTACCGCAATTCCCGTAACGGCATTATCGTATCCTACCATAGATTGTCCCGTTTTCAAAGGCACTATTACCATTCTGCTGTCGTATTCGTAATATCCCGTTTTATATATTCCTTTTATGGTGAAAGTATTTTTTTGAGGACGAAATCCTTTTTCAAAACTTCCCGATGCGGAAACTATATCTATAGTGTCTCCAACCGATAATGCATAATCGAAAGCCATTTCCGAACCTATAAGAGCCTCGTTGCTTTCCATAGATTTATTATTTCCTTCTATAAAATTAAAATACTTTATAAAATCTTTATCCGAACTAAATATATTATCTTCAAAAGAACGAACCGTTATTAAAGTGGTAAAACTATAAGTTCGCATTATGCATGGCAAAACTATATAAGGATATATGCTCGTTATCTCTTTATTGTCTTTTATATTTTCGATTACATAATTATAATCCGTAAGAGGTTGGTCGCTGTAAGCCCCGATATTTATATGTGCCCTCATTCCGAGTATTTTATCTCTTATATCATCCTGAAAACCGTTCATTACCGACAACACCGTTATCATTACCATATCGCCGACTAAAATTCCCAATATGCATATCATGGTAATAATAGAAACGAATGAAAATTTCTTTTTAGCTTTTAGGTATCTTATACCGAGCATTAATTCTAATCTCAAGCGAACTCCTTAATTTTTAATTTTAATATTATATAATATAAAACAAGAAATTCCTATATTAAAAGAATACTAAAAATAGAAAAACAATTTATATAATTTAATAAAATTTTATGAAAACAAAAAAATTATAAAAACAAACGCTATTAATTTTTACTTTATTATTTTAAATTTGCCGCTATTTTTAAGAAAAATGCTATTATAATTTAAAATATCTTTAAAACCAAACTCCCATATTAAAAATTCTTTTCCTCTTTTTTCAAAGAATAGCGTTATAACTTCTTTTTGAGTATGAATGCTCCATTGACGCATCGGATAATAAAGCTGACGAATAATGACATTTTTTGTATTGGAATTTTTTGCTTCGACTAAAACTATTTTATTTCGTCCTTCAAATCCTGCATCAACTTCGGTTTGAACGGATACTACATTAATATTTTTATATAAATCCGTATTAAAACTAAATTGTGGAGTGTATTTCCTGCCTCGTATGCTTAAAACCAAACTATTATCTTGAAAGAAACTACGAATAAGAGACGAAGCATAAGCAAAATCTAAATGTTGCATTTCCGAATTCCCAATTTTTGAACTTTTTAACTCAAAATCTAATTGACTTTTATATTCTAAAATCTGCGAATTAATTTCTGGAATATATATCCTTCGCCTTTACAAATAATATATTCTCTATTTTTTATAGGCAGAATAAAAAGATTATTTTCTATAAAAATATCAGGTCTTTCGTCTCTACTGTCTTGTTTACATAATACCCGAACTTCTTTTTGCGATGTTTTATCAAAATCTTTAACGCAAACTTTTATTTGATTTGCAGTAATTATAAACGGAGAGTTATTAAAATTATGATTTTTTATCATTAAATCATTATATATTTTTCCCCAACTTTTATTATTTTTACTCATAATTTCCTTTTATAATAAGTTCTGTTATTTTTCCTCTTCTGTCGCCTTTGCAATTTATCGCTCTTTTAGAGTTTATTTCTATTATTTCAAAATCCTTATAAAGTTCCCTTATAAATTGCGTATTAGAATTGCTTTGCAAAATTTTTACTCCTTCAAAATCCAATATTTTAAATAATTCGTAAAGTCTGATTTGTTCTTTTTCCAAAAAATTATCCGTATAATTAACAAAACTTGAAGTTTTATTAAGCGGGAAATAAGGCGGGTCAAAATATATAAAATCCCCCTTTTTAACTTTTAATAATGCAGACTCAAAATCGTTATTCGTTATTAATACATTTTTTAAAGCTTTATGAACCGAAAAAATTAGCTCTTTATCGTAGATTTTTGGATTTTTATAGTTTCCAATCGGAGTATTAAAATGTCCTTTTTAATTATATCTACAAAGTCCGTTATAGCAAGTTTTATTAAGATAAATAAATCTTG
>CAZRYV010000026.1:0-16646 GCA_964604385.1 uncultured Brachyspira sp. | reverse complement strand
ATAATCTTTCTTTTAAAAATATTAATCAACGATAAAAAATCTTCGTTCTTTAATATTATATTTGAAATGCAGTAGACGATAATTCCCGATAATATTATAACAAAAACTTTCAATATAAAAATAATTCTCGAATATTGCGGTTGCGATAAAAAATAATATTTTAAAGAAAATACGAGCATTCCCATTAATAAACTTGACAAAAATGTTTTTACAATTCCGATTTTTTTATTTATTATGGTTTTAACATTCATTTTCTTCATTAATAAAATATATAATATGCAAAAAGAAGTTATATTTGCCACAACGCTTGAAACAGAAATTCCTATTATGTCGAAACGGAAAATATAAACGCATAAATAATTGCTGAAAGCGTTTATTATAAAAGAAAAAAAAGCGGTATATACGGGAGTCTTCATATCTTTCATAGCGTAAAAAGATTGAACGACTATTCTATAACTTGCGACAAAAAACAAAGACGCCGATAAATATCGTAAAGCGCTTGAAACCAAATGCGTGGAATTTGAAGAAAAAGCTCCGTATTGAAAAATTGTAGTTACGATTTCTTTTCCCAAAATAACAAAACCAAAAGTTGCAGGAACGGTTATTAACGCCACTAATCTTAAAGAATATCCTAAAGTGTCTTTCGCTTCTTCTTTCTTTCCGTCAACTATCAATTTGCTTAAAGTTGGAAGCATAACGGTAGCGATACTTACCGCAAAAACGCCCAAAACGAATTCATGTATTCTGTTTGCAAAAGTAACCGCCGAAACTCTGCCTTCTCCGATAGCTCCCGCAAACGCAGTAGAAACTAGAAGATTAATTTGATAAATGCTCGCTCCGAATATTCCCGGGGCAAATAGTTTTATCATTTTAATAACATAAATATCTTTAAAATTAAAATAAGGCTTAAAACTAAATCCTAATTTTTTAACGAAAGGAATTTGATAAAAAAACTGAACGCATCCTCCGATTAAAACGGCTATGCTAAAAACATATGACATATTTTCAAAAGCGTTTGGAAAAAAGAAATAAAAAATTAAAGCGGTTAAAATTATCACTATATTTAGCAAAATCGGACTTGCAGCCGATATCGAATAATAGCCTCTTATATTTAATATTCCTTGCATCAAAGCCGCCAAAGATATAAACAAAAGATACGGAAACATTATTCTCGATAAACTTGAAGCCAAATCGAGAGCCTCTTTGTCCGCCGATTTATATAAAAGTCGGACGAGCAACGGAGAAATTATTATTCCAATTAAAACGATTAGTATTAATATTAACGCTAAAAGAGTAAAAACCGCTCGGAAAAATTTTTTTGATTCTTTTTCGCCTTTTTCTTTTTCAAGTTCGGTAAATACGGGAATAAAACTCGCCACCATATTCCCTTCGGCAAATAATCGTCTAAGTAAATTTGGAAGTATAAAGCCTATCGCAAAAGCGTCCGCTATAAAAGTTGTTCCGAGTAAAGCCGCTTGTATTTGGTCGCGAATAAGTCCGAACAGTCTGCTAATTGCGGTTACAACAGACATTTTTAAAGACGATTTTGCAATTTTTGCGTTAATTTTCGTATTGTCTGAATTTTCCTGCATAAAAATCTCTAATATAGTTTATGATATTATATATATAAAACTCATCGTTGCAACCCTTTATTTTAAATTTATCGATTGCTTAAATTAAAACGACAATAATAAAAAATACTTGAAAAATTACCGACAAATTATATAATTTATATAATTAAAAAATAAAGTTATGGGGATTTGTTATGAGAAAATTAAAAAAATTATTTCTGCTTTTGCTTGTTTTATTATCAATATCTTGCGCCGTAAAAATTAAAACTATTGAAGATGATTTTTACGGAGAAAAAAATACTTACTACCAAACTTCTTATATGGATATTGACAATATTAGTTTAAGATTTACCGCTTATAAAAATTTACAGATTATAATCGTTGAAGCTTTATATACAAGCAGTTCCGCATTTACCGTTTCAAAAAATGACAATATAGTTTTACGATTTAATGATAATACTTTTATAAATCTTAATTATAGCGGCAATACTCCTTCAGTTTATAGTTATTATTATTATAACAGTTATTTGCAAATGTCATTTCCTGCAAATAACTACACTATAAGCGCAAATGCGAAAATTAATAATATTGGGATTCTAACCGCAATAAGAATTGAAAATAGCGGAGGATTTAGAAATTTAGATATTACTACAAGTTTTGCAAAGAAATTCAAAAAAGCCTACGAGGATATAAAAAATAAAATAAATGAATAAAAACAGAGGCAATTATGGAAGAATTTATATTATTTATAATAATATCATTTTGTATAATTGTATATTTTATATCAAAAATTAGTCGTAAAAGTTATAACAATTACAAAAGAAAACGATTTTATCCATATAATAAACAAAGCAAAGTTGAAAGAAGTCTCGAATATATGGCTGACGGAAAAATTAGAGTAAAAAGAATTATGAATAAAGAGGAAAATCAAATATATTATACGATTCTAAAAATATTTAAAAATGGTTATAACATTAACACGCAAGTATCTTTTAAGGCTTTCTTGGACGCCGAATACGGAACAAAATCTTGGCTGTCTTTTAGAGATTTTTATTGCGATTTTCTTATCACTTATAAAATAGGCGAAGATTATCATAAACCCGCAGCCGTAATAGAATATCATGGAGGCGGACATTACGGCGATAGCATAGAATCAAAAAGCAGAGTTATAGAAAACGATATTATAAAAAACGAAGTTCTAAATAAAGTCGGAATTAAAATTTTTATAATAAAAGAAGACGACATAAAAAACGATAAAAAATATATCGATAATAAAAAATTAGAAACATTTTTGCAAAATATTTATTCTCAAATAAAATCTTGAGTATATAAAAAAACTAATAATAAATTGACAAATTAATATATATTTATTATAATTAAACAAATATTATATAAATATTATAATATAAAGAAATTTTGGGAGCTTTCAAATGAAGAAGATTATACTATTATTTTTAATGCTTTCGGCTGTAGTTTTCGCCAAATGGGAAGTCAGCACTTCATACACGGACGATGGAAAAACCGCTAATACTTTTACAACAAGCGAAGCTAAAACCGAATCATATTTAATTATAAGCGTGGTTTTGGAGGATGCGGATGGATATTCTTCGGTTAATATTAAAAATAAAGAAATAAAAATAGGAGATAATTTGAAACTCGACATAAGAGATAGAGCGGGCAATTCCGTAATTTATAATATTTTTAGTGCAGATATTAGAAACGGAGAGATTTTGATTAAAGATAAACAAACCGACAGAGGCGACAGATTGGTAAAAATGCTGTTATCGGGACAATCGGCAAGATTATACAATAACGACAAACATTTAGCCACTTTTAACTTAAATAAATTAAAAAAGTTTATGAGAAAAAATGTCGGTTCTTCGGATTGGTATAAATATAAATTAAGAAACAGAGAAAAGAAATAATTTTTTTAATAAAATTTTTAATAAATTTTTTAATAAATAAATTTTAAGGAGCTTTCAAATGAAGAAGATTATACTATTATTTTTAATGTTTTCAGCTGTAGTTTTTGCCAAATGGGAAGTCGGCACTTCATACTTGTCAGATGGAACATCTTTAATTATTTTTAAAACTTATGATACAACAAGTTTTTTATTTGAATCTAGTGATAACTCATTGTGGAAAGAATTATGTCCATATATGTATATAGGTGTCAATGTAGAATACAGCATTTCGGTAGTTACTATTGAACATTATCAGATAGAAAAAGGTGACAATTTATCTCTAATTGTAACAGATAATGAAGGTAATGAAGTAAATTGTAAATTTTATTCGGATGACATAGAAGACTATTATATAAAAAATACGGTAGGTAGGTCTGGAGTATTAACAAAAATGCTATATAACGGCAAATCCGCAAAATTAATGAAAGATTTTGAAACAATAGCCACTTTCGATTTGAGAGGTATAAAACAAATTATGCAAAAACATGTTGGTTCTTCTTATTGGTTCAAATATAAATTAAACAATTAATAATTTTAATTGTTTAATTATAAAATATAATATATAATCATATCATTGTTAGATAATTAAAACTTAAATGGAGAATTTTAATGAAAAATATAATAATAAAAATCAAAGGCATGGGTTGTCAAAACTGCGTCAATGCCGTAAGCGAAAGTTTGAAAGAACTTGAAGGAATAAGCAAAGTTAATGTGAGTTTGGAAAAAGAATCAGCCGAAGTGGAATTTGATGAGACAAAAATAAACGCAGATAAAATGATAGAAACAATTAAAGAATTGGAATACGAGGCTTCAATATAATTTATGTTTGCTTTTATAGAAGGTAAAGTTCAAATAATATCGGAAAATCTAATTGCCGTTTTATGCAACGGAGTCGGTTATGAAATAAATATATCGAAAAAATTAAAAGTGGAAAATAACGATTCTATAAGATTATATACCCAACTTATACATAAAGAAGATTCTATGACGCTTTACGGTTTTGCAACGAGAGAAGAAAAAAAAATGTTTTCAACTTTAATGGCAACTTCAGGCGTGGGACCAAAATTGGCAATGGAAATATTATCTACTTATTCCATAAACGAGATAATGCATATTTTATTCAATAAAGATATTTCGATGCTTAAAAAAGTTTCGGGAATGGGATTAAAAAAAGCGGAAAAATTATTATTCGAATTGAGAGACAAAATAGAAAAAATTGACATAAATATTTCTTCGGTTAAGCCTTACAACGATAACGAAAGCGATGTTATAAAGGCTTTAATATCTCTAGGCTTTTCAAATGAGGAAGCGATTAAATCTCTCGCAAGTATAGAAAATAAAGAAAATATGAACGCAGAAGATTTGATAATGATGGCTTTAAGAAATTTAAATCCGATATAGTTTTAATTTTTATAAACCGTTTGTAAATAATATAAAGAAATAATATTAAAGAGTTAAAAAATCAAGGAACTATATAACCCGATTCTTCTTCGCCGAACATATCCCTATACTGAACTCTAACTTTCAAAGCTCTATACTGTCCGCTTTCTTTTAAATTTTTAAAGCTATTATAATAAATATAATATTTTCCAAAATTGATATTTTTTATATTATTAATAGTATTTGCATAATTAATCGAACTGTCACCGTTAATCGTATATCCGTAAGTATTTTTTGAAATTAAATCTAGAAAATAATTACTTTTATTTAATCCCAAATAAACCTGATTCAAAGAAACGGCGTTATTTTTTGCAAAACTTGACAAATCGTTAAAATCCATCGATGCAAAAGAATCGTCTTTTATATCGCTTACGGAAAAATGAATAATTGCGGTTTTCTTAAAACTGTTAAGCGAAAGTCTAACGGCTTCATAATAGGCTTCTCCCAATGCCGAAACTCCACCCGAAAATCTAAAATTATTGGCGTTTTCAATTATTCTTAAATTTGCAGCCGAATAACCGTCCGATTTATAAACTTGGTCGTTATAATGAATAACCAAAACCTCGTCATTATTTGTCAAACTTAAAGTGAAATTACTTATCTCCTCTTTTATTCTATTTTCGTAATAACCTGCCTCGGCACTGTCTTCTATAAGATAAACAAATCTATATTGATGTAGTTCGGGAGCGTCAAATAAAGCCGCTCTATATTCCACAGTATCGTTTTCGGTAATATAAAAATTATCGGCGGTTAAACCTATTATAGGATTTGCAAATCTATCTCTAACGGTAACCGAAGTCACAACTATTGGAAATTCGCTTAAATATTCTTTGTCCGTAAACACATCCAAATTGGCGTAATATTCTTCTTTTCTCGTATAAACATCGATTCTTCCCGACATAAAATCGGTTAAATAAATCGCTCCGTTTTTGTCCTCGTCTGCCGAAGTCGGAGTTACGGTATATCTTTCGGAATTATTAAATAAAGTAAAAGTATCGGAGTTAATATCGTAATAATAAACTTTGCTTCCGTCCGCTATAAATAAATTGCCATCCGAAGAAAAAGACAAACCTCTCGGCTCTCTAAACATTTCATGCTTGATGGTTGATATATAATTGCCGCTAATATCGAATTTTTGAATTCTTTTATTTCCCATATCGGCTACATATATATTGCTTTGATTAACTACGATTCCGGCGGGTGAAAAAAACTCTCCCTCGTTCTCTCCAAGTTTGCCAAAACTAAATAAATAATTTCCATTAACATCGAATATTACTATTCTGTTATTTCCTCCGTCAGAAACATATAATCTTCCGTAATTATCCGCATATACAGAATTTGGTCCTAATAATTGTCCGTTCTCTATCCCCGAAACTCCTATATTCGTTATATAAGTTCCGTCCGAAGCATATTTAAATATTTTATCTTTTTTGGTATTGGCTATATAAATATTTCCATCCGTATCTATGTCAAAACCTCTCGGATTTTCCAATTTCTCATAAGGATAAACTCTCGTTACAAACTGAATCGCTTTTCTCCACCAACTTAATTGAGATTCTTCGAGTCTCTTTCCATGCGATATTTTTTTAATCAAATTTCCATTAACATCGAATTGTTTTAAAGAAGAATCGTTATAATCCAAAACATAAATAGTTCCGTCATCCAAAACTTTTAACTGTATCGGCTGACTGATATTTTTTGTAAAATTTATATTTGTGGAAAAAGCTTTTAAATAAATAAAATTGCTGAAAGATTCTCTCATATCTTCAATATTTGCGGTATAATATTTATTGATTTTTGACAATATTATAGGGTCATCGTATCCCATTCTCGAAATATTAAGCCATTCGTTAATCGCCAATGACATATAACCCGCTTTATATAGTGATTTGCTATACCAATATCTTATAAATTTGTCCGTAGGATTCGTATTCAAAGAAGTTCTAAAACTCGCTATTGATGCGTCATATCTTTCCTGATTATAATAATGCACTCCTCTTATAAGTTCTTTGTAAGAATTGTAAGTTTCCGTGTTTACATAATACGGAGTTTTATCGAAAGCGTATAAAAGCGATATAGCCGTTAGAAATAATGGCATTACCACCGCAAGTTTTAATCTCATAAATTTCTTTAATCCTCTAAACTTGATTTTTAATTTTTAATAAGCAAGAAAGCCCACTATCGGGATTGAACCGATGACCCTCACCTTACCATGGTGATGCTCTACCATCTGAGCTAAGTGGGCGTTTCTAAATATTATAAAATTACAGTCAAAAAAAGTCAAGCGATTATGTTTACTTACTTTATATATCCTATAATATTTTTTACATAATTTTTCGTCTCGTCAATATTTGGAATTCTTTGCAATCTGTCTACCAAATTCGGTCCCGCATTATAAGCGGATAGAGATAAATCCAATCTTCCATCGTATCTATTTAACATTTGAGACAAATATTTTGTTCCCGTCATAATATTTATATAAGGGTCTTTTAATAATTCTTTATCGTCAATTCCAAGCAAAGCTCCCGTAGAAGGCATTATTTGCATCAAACCTACGGCTCCTTTTGAACTAACGGCATCAGGCACATAATTTGATTCTTGTTTAATAACGGCTTTAATTAAATTTTGAGGAACGGAATATTTTTCAGAAGCTTCGTTTATTATGCTATCGTAAGTGTTTGGAAAGCCTGCCGAAGTCTTTTTATAAGCGTTTATGGCTTTTGCAAAATTATTAGTTATATCGTCATAAATGCCAAAAGAAAGTTTGCCGTTAAAAATATCTTCGTCTATAATTTTTCCGTTGTCAATGGTTTTATTATTTTTTTCTACCATTTTTTCTACTAGAATAGAGCCGTCCGTATCGTTTATTTTATTTTCCAAACCGCTCGCCATAGATTCATTTAAATATTCTGAAAATGGTTTAACAGGCAATTGGGTGTTGAGAGGTGCAAAGCCCAATTTATTAAAAGTATTTTGTATCTCCCCTATTCTACTATGTATTCTTTGTATAGACTCTATCATAAATAATTCCTTTTAATTTAATTTTACTTAATATATTTTTATTAATTATAATATATTAAAATCATTAACTTATATATTCGCTTTTCCATTCGTCCAATTTAGACTGTTCTTCTTTATTAATTAATTTTTTATATTCCGCTAATTTTTTTTCTTTTAATATTTCAACCGCTCTTCTATTATTCGTAGCTTCTTGTAAAATTTCCTGCCTTTTTTTAAGTTCGATTCCTATTATCGACATATTGTCTTCATGTATTCCTATTTGGGAATTAAGAGCCGATATATAATCTCCCAAATAAAAACTCATATTCATCATCTCTCTTTCGTCTTCTATGGCGTCCACTATTTTTACGCTATCTTCAATCTTAAAAATGCAGCTATCTTTGCCTTCTCTTTCTTTATTATATTGAGCAGAAACCTCGGCGACTTCCGCCTGTTTTTTCTTCTCTATATTTCTTCTAAGTCTATATAAAGGTTCAAGTTTAAAATCAAATCTCTTCATTATTACAATCCGTTAAATCAATTACAAACCAAAAATAAAATCTCTATAAAATATTACAAAAAAATATTATAATATTACAAGTCCATCTTCCAAATTATTTCCATATTGAATATTGTCGGAAATTCTTGTATTATCATTCTCTATTTTTACATCTCCGCTTTCGATTAAATCTTTTTCAATATCTTCTCTCGAATAGAACATTGACAAAAGAGATTCTTTACTGTCGGCAAAACTTGAAACTTCGTATACGCCCTGCATTAAATATTTATCCATAGCGGGTTTATATTCTATAGCCTTATCGACTTCGGGCATACTGCCTTTAGCGTATCCTCCTATCATTATAAGTTCTTTAACCTCGTTATAATCGGCGCTCATTTTTAGAAACTCTTTAGCGGATTCTTTATGCATATCGGAAACGATTTCGTTCATTATTCTCGATATGCTTTTATTTATATCTATTGCCGGAAAATGTCCTCTATTTGCAAGTTCTCTCGATAAAACTATATGCCCGTCCAATACTCCTCTAACTCTATCGGTAATCGGTTCGTCCAAATCGTCCCCTTCCACCAATACATTATAAAATGCGGTTATGGTTCCTTTATTGGAAGTTCCCGTTCTCTCCAAAAGTTGCTCCAATTCTGAAAACACGCTCGGAGTATAACCTCTAGTAGTCGCAGGCTCTCCCCTCGAAAGTCCTATCTCCCTTTGAGCAAAAGCGAAACGAGTAATCGAATCTACCATAAACATTACATCTTTTCCTTTATCTCTAAAATATTCGGCTATGGTAGTCGCCGTATATGCCGCTCGAACTCTCAAAAGAGGCGCATCGTCGCTTGCCGCAACAACTACAACGCTTTTCTTTAATTTTTCTTCTCCCAAATCTCTCTCTATAAAATCTAAAACTTCTCTTCTTCTCTCACCTATAAGGGCGATAACATTTATATCGGAGTTAGTATTTCTCGCTATCATTGATAAGAGAGTCGATTTTCCTACTCCCGTTCCGCTCATTATTCCGATTCTTTGTCCTTTTCCTACGGTTAAAAGTCCGTCTATCGCTCTTACTCCCGTCTGTATATGTTCTTTAATTCTTGGTCTATCCAACGGATTAACCGCTTTATGATAAATTGAAATCGGCTTTTCGTAAAATTTATGTCCGTATCCGTTAAGCGGTTTTCCCATTCCATCCAAAACAGTTCCTAATAATTTATCCGAACATATTATCGACAAAGGGCTGTCGTAAGAATATACCATATCTCCGAAAGTAATTCCGTTTACCGAACCGTAAGAGGCAATAAATACATCCTGATTTTTAATGCTTATAACCTCGCAATCTATATGCGAACCGTCATTTTTATATATACGGCACATATCACCTATTTTTGCAAAAGGTCCCTCGCTTACGATTAAAGAACCTCTAACCTCTTTAACTTTTCCGCAAAACTTTAATAAAGCGACATCGTCTACAACTTCTTTATATTTACTAAAGGTATTTTGTATTTTTATAACGGAATCTTTATTTTGATTTTTTAGCATAAAATAAACCTTTAATATAACAATTTAACAAATTTCTCAATTATAATTTATATATTTTAAACCTTTTTTAAAAATTAAAAATATTTAATTAAAAATATTTAAAATTAAAAACCTTTAATTGGTTCGACTTCCTTAATCGCAGTTTCAATTTCATTTAATTGAGTGTTTATTCTAGCGTCAATATCGCCAAAATCGGTTTCTATCATACAACCGCCTATATCTACATTAGGGTCCTCAAGCACCGTAACGCCTTCTATTTTATCGAGCATTTGATAGAATTCGTCTTTATGTCTTGCCGAAACTTCCAAATCGTCTATATTTACTCTTATGGTAATTTTCGTTCTGCCTTTGATTCTTCTTAAAGCCTCTTGTATATTTCTTATAACTATTCCTTTATCTCTTTCCGTTAACATTTTCACCACTCGTTTTGCTATAAGAACGGCAACTTCTATAACTTGGGCTTCAGCGGCGTCTATTATCTCGTTTCTTTTATTAATGGTTTCTCCCAAAATTTTTCTAAGCTGTTCCGACAATTTTATCAAATCGTTATTGCTGTCTGAAAACGATTTTTCAAAACCTTCATCGTATCCTTTGGCATAACCTTCTTTATATGCGGCATCTCTAATCGATTCGGATTCACTTTCAATTCTAGCTTTTTCGGCATTCGCATCCTGAATAATCCTTGAAGCGTCAACTTTAGCCTGTTCGGAAATTACATGCGCTTCGTTTTGTTTCGATTTAAATATTTCAAAAGCCTGATTTTTAGCGTCTTCCATTATTCTATCCGCTTCATCGCTCGCTTTTCTCCTCATATCTCTTAAATCGTCTTCCCATTTTGCTCTGATTCCCGCAATTTCCGCTTCGATTTCTTCTATTGAAGGACCTCTATATTCTTCTTGCGCCTCCTCATAATCCAATTCTTCTTTTGACACATTATGAGGAACGGCTATATTAACTTTTTGAGTAAGTTCGACTATACTTTTAGCTTTAAAAACCTTTTCTGGCATAAATAACTCCTAATAAATAACCATAATAATAAATATCAAACGACCATTTCGTCTTCGCCTGCTCGAGCAATGACAATATCGCCTTGGTCTTCCAATTTACGAATAATATTAACGATTTTCTGCTGCGCTTCTTCAACATCTTTAAGTCGAACGGGACCCATATAATCCATATCTTCTTTAAGCAAAGCGGCGGCTCGTTTAGACATATTTCTATAAACCTTATCTTGAGCGTCCGAATCAACGCTTTTAAGAGCTTTAGCCAAATCGTTGGAATCGACTTCTCGCAAAACTTTTTGTATGGCTCTATCGTCAAGCAATACAATATCTTCGAATACGAACATGCGTTTTTTGATTTCTTCTGCAAGTTCTGGGTCGTCTTCTTCCAAATTTTCGATAATACTTTTTTCGGTGGCTCTGTCGACGCTGTTAATAATTTCCACAATAGAATCGATACCGCCCGCGCTTGTAAAGTCTTCGCTTGCAAGAGTCGATAATTTTCTTTCAAGCACCCTTTCAACCTCTCTTAAAACTTCAGGAGAAGTTCTGTCCATTATAGCGATACGCTTTGCAACATCGGGCTGTATTTCCGAAGGAAGCGAACCTAATATACTTGCGGCTTTTTGTGGCTCCAAATAAGCCAAAATAAGCGCTATAGTTTGAGGATGTTCGCCTTGTATAAAGTTAAGCAAATGCGTAGGGTCGGTTCTTCTTATAAAATCGAAAGGTCTAACTTGCAACGAAGATGTCAATCGATTTATAATATCGCTCGCTTTCTGACTTCCAACAGACCTTTCCAATAAATCTCTAGCGTAATCTATACCGCCTTGAGTTATAAAATCCTGAGCTATCATCATCTCTTGGAATTCTCTAAAAACAGCGTCTTTATCGGCGGATTCTATATTCTCAAGTCTCGCTATATCGAAAGTAATTTGTTCTATTTCTTCTTCTCTCAAATGTTTAAATATTTCGCTTGAAGTTTCCATTCCGAGCGAAACAAGAAATATAGCAACCTTTTGACGACCGCTTAAAACTTTTTGTTTTTTATCTTCTTTGTTAGCCGTAGCCATAGCATCTCTCCTATTTTATAACTCATTTTTATATTTTATAAATTTATTATTTTTATCACCATTTATTATTTTTTCATTATTGTTTATCGTCCGCCATCCAAGTTCTTAATAATTGAGCCACATCATCCGGTCTCTCATGACTTACGCGTATAACCTCTTCCATAAGTTTTTTACGGGCGGCGTCTTCCAAATTAATTTCGGTTATAGGCTCTTCGTTTAGATTTAGCATAGCCTGTCTGCGCATTTCCATTTGCTTTCGTTCGAGTTCTTCCTCTCTGAGTCTGCGTCTTCTAGCAAGTTCTTTTTGCACGGCTCTAACTATCAATACCAATATAAACAAAGCTAGTAATGAAATCATAGCTATAACCAAAGTTTTTCTTATAAAACTATTTCTCATAAGTTTGGCATCTTCGCTGTTAAATCTATCCCAATGGTCGAATTGAATATGAGTCACGCTAACTTGGTCGCCTCTTCTCAAATCGTAACCTATAGCCGCCTGAACTAACGAAGTAACATTTCTTATCTCTTCGGCTGATACGGGATGATACTCTCTAACATAGCTCGTTCCGTTGGTTATTACAGGCTCTCCTTTCGCATCATAAACTCTAGTCCATCTTCCGTCCAATGCAACCGCCGCTGATATTTTTCCTATTTGATAACTTCCTTTCTTTATAGCTTCGTATCTTTTGCTTAATTCGTAATTATCCTGACTATCCGTTTTCGTATAAGTTTGCCATCTGTCGGTTTTATCTGCATATCCCGGAGGAACATTCTCTTCCGCTCCTGCCGCCCCTTGAGGTATAAATTGCTGTCCTTTCCAATCTTCCGTTACTGTTCGGCTTGAAACTTGAACTTTATTCGTAATCTGACTATCGTCATAAGGAGTGGAAGGGTCGTCTTCTTTTAGCATTATAGGAAGAACCAAATTATTCGTAACGGTTACTTCGTCCCAAATCAATTCCAAAGCTATGGTAGTTTCCACTCTATTGGTATATATTCTTCCTAAAGTTTGTCTTATTTTATTTTCTATCTTTTTTCTCTCTCTGTCAACTATTTTTAATTCTTCTTGAGCTACTTTAAGTTTCAAATTAGCGGCTTCGTCCGTAAAGTCGGTTAATACCATTCCTACGCTGTCGCTAATGGTTACGAATTCGGGCTGTAATTTATCGACTCCCATAGCTATCAACCGTTGAAGTCCTCTAACCGTTTTTGGGTCTCTCAATATTTCCTCTTTGAAAGGTTGAGCTTTAATAACAACCGAAGCTGTAACGGGAGCATCTACATCCGTTAAATATTCTTTTTTTGGAAAAGCCAAATCTACCGTAGCCTCTTGCACAAATTCCAATTTTGTTAATAATTGAGTTATAGCTTTAGTTAATGACCTTCTTTTATTTATATCCAATTCGACATCCGTGATTCCTATACGAGGAGAATCGAACAATTCCCAACCGTCTAAAGAAGCAGGCATTTTTCCTTCTTTAACCAATTCCAATTCGGCTTTAGCTTTGTCCGACTGATTATTAAGAGTTATAAATCCGTTTCTATACTGATATTTAATATTGCTCGCCTCCAAAACGGATATAACATTTCTTGCATCCTCTTGAGTTAAAGCCTTTGGAAATAATAAAGTTCCCGCTCTTCTTGAACTTAAGATTATAGTCGCCACAATAGCCCCGAGCGCCACAACCAAAATACCTATTACTATAGCTTTTTGAATTTTAGTGGTTTTGGAAAAAATATTTTTTACTTGACTTATCAATTTATTTATAAAGTCCTGCATAGGAATACCTACCTAAATAAAAGTTATCTTTATAATCTATCGGATATAATTATGTTTACTTTACAAAAAAATTATGTTTATTTATTAGTTAACATAATTATTTTATCTATAATAATAGATATATCATTTTTTGTCAATAGCAAATATAATATTTTTTTAATTTTTCAATAAATTCTATAACTTTGAATATAACTTTTATTAAATTTTATTAATTTAAACAGATTTTTATTATAAGGATATAAAATTCAAAAGAATTATTCAATAAAAAAGTCATAAACTATGTAAATATCGAAATAATATTATAGCTTCATAAAAAATTCGCATAAAATATATTAATATTTATTGATTGATAAAAAATATTTTTTATTATATTATTTAAAATATATAAATTCTAAAATTTATTGGAGGAATTAATGTTAACTTTTAAAAATATAGACGATAAAGAAATGCAAAATATAATTGAAAATAAAGAAGTAAGCGACTTAATAAAAAACGCTTCCGAAAATGTATTGGCAATTTTCACGCAAGATTGGTGCGGAGATTGGAAAGGTTTGGAGAGAGAATTGAAAGCGAACGAAGAGAACTCATCAGTCGACATTACGATTTTTATTTGTTTATATAACGAGAGTCCTTTATACGAATCTTTTATGAACTTTAAAGAAAGCGTTTGGAAAAACGAATTGATACCGTATTTGAGATATTATAAAAATGGAAATTTTGTAAAAGACGGAAATCATTTGCCGTTTCAGAGATTAATAAAAACCTTTGAATAATTTTTTAATTAGTTTTTTAATTTATTAGTTTTTTAATAAGTTTTTTACAATTAATTTTTTAGCGAGATAATATTTGAAATAAAATGTTTAAATTTAAAAATGTTTAAAATAGAAAAAGCGGAAATAGACGATATAGAAAAAATATCCGATTTGATAAAAAGAATATATTTAAAATATAATTCCAAAACCGACACCGAAGAAGGAATTAATAATATATTATCGTTTATATCGGCAAAAAATATGAGATTAAGATTCTTTAACGAAGGCGCTTTAATGTTAATAGCAAAAGATAAAAATAACGATATAGTCGGCGTAATAGAATTGAGAAATTTTGAGCATATCTCTCTATTTTTCGTAGACGACAAATATTTTAAATGCTCCGTAGGAAGCAAACTTTTTGAAGAAGCGAAAGATATTTTAGGGCAAGAAAAATACAGCGTCAATTCGAGCGATTATGCGGTTGAGTTTTATAAAAAATTAGGTTTCGTTCAAATATACGATTCGATAAAAATAAAAAACGGAGTTCATTTTCATCCTATGATTTATTGAGGATTTATTGAAACTTCGTTTAAGATTTTAAATAATTTTTAAGGCGGTTTTTATGGAGCTAAAAGTATTGAATAAACAAAATAATTCTAGAATGTGTTTAGTATGCGGATTCAAAAACGATTTGAGTCTGAAAGCGGAATTTTATGAATTGGAAGACAAATCTTTATGCGCTTTGGTGAAATTTAAGGATGTTCATCAAGGTTATCCTGCGAGAGTTCATGGCGGAATATTGGCGGCGATTTTGGATGAGACTATAGGCAGAGCTATGATGCCTTATACGGGAGAAGAAAAATGGGGAGTGACTATTTCATTAACTACAAAATATAAAAAACCCGTTCCGATAAACGAGGATATAAGAATAATAGGAAAAATAATTTCGGACAACGGCAGAGTTTACGAAGGAGAAGGTTATATTCTTTTAAGAGACGATAAAATAGCGGTGACGGCAAAAGGAAGTTATATTTGTATGGGACTTGATAAAATAGCCGAAATGGACCCAAATAGCGAAGAGGATTGGTTCGTTGAGAAAAAAGAAAGCGACCCTAAAACCATAAATATTCCGTAGATTTTATAAATTTATCATATTATATTTTTACAAAACATATCTATATCTATGTCTTTAAACGAATTGTCGATGAGCATTTTCATTTTTTTTACTCCGACTTTTTTTAATTCCTGAACTGCTTCAAAGTAAAAATTATCCAAATTATTAATCGAATGAGCGTCCGTATTTAAGATTAAAGGAATTTCCTCTTCCAAAATTTTTTTTATCGTATTTTTATTAGGATAATGAGCGTCAAGATTATTCGCATTCATAAGTTTTATATTAACTTCGACTATACAATTATTTTCTTTTATATGTTTCAAAACTTCTTCTACTTTTTGTATATACCAATCTTCTTCTTCCGTAAAATATTCTTTCTTCAAATTATATTTTCTGATTAAATCGAAATGTCCTATAATGTCCGGTTTTTGAGTATTTGTCATTTTAATTATATTGTCGAAATATTTTTCAATGACGATTTTTATATTTCCAAAATGTTTAATCGTTTCATTAAAATTATCTTTAGACATATCGATACAAAAATAATTTTTTTCGTTTCCGTTTTTATCGTCTTCTATAAAATGAACCGAACCGATTCTATAATCAAGTTCCATTTCTTTATCGGTATCTTTATTTAAATTGGAATAATAATCCGCCTCTATGCCCGAATAAATTTGTATTTTGTCTTTGTATATTTCTTTATATTTTTTTATATCATTTAAATATTTAATCGTGCCTTCTTTAGTCATCGAACAATCGTCTTTAAAAAAGTTAGAATGTCCCGAAAAACCCAAACTTATAAATTCTTTTTCTATAGCGTATTTTATATTTTCTTCTATAGAATTTTTTCCGTCACAATAATCGGTATGCGTATGCAAGTTTGATATATATTTCATTT
>CAZRYV010000025.1:0-16660 GCA_964604385.1 uncultured Brachyspira sp. | reverse complement strand
GATAAATTATGGAAAAGTGTTGAAGATTCGGAAAAAGGAACTAAAACATCAATATCCAGAGAAGAAGTTAAGGAAGAACAGATGGAAAAAATTAAAAAATTAATATTCAGAGAAGAATTTGAAAGTTCGGGAGCAAAAAATGTAGAACTCGATTATATAGGATCTTCCGACAAAATAATCGAAGTGGCAAATTTTGAAGAGCTAAAGAGTAAAGTAAAAGACTATACTTCAAAGCAAAGTAAAATTCATTATTTTGTTAAAGAACTTATAGTATATTTGAATAACGAATATATGCCTAAAGATGTTACTATTGTCGATACTCCGGGACTAGACGATGTGGTAGATTATCGCTCGGATATAACTAGAGATTATATTAAAAGAGCTAACGCCGTAATAGTTTGCGTTAATTCTTCTACTTTAAGAAATGAAGAATATGTAACTATAACTAAAGTTTTTGAAAATGTGGGAGATGAAAAATTTAAAGTTATAATACTTGGAACGCAACTTGACAGATTAAATAGAATTAAATCCGAATGGGAAGAACAAAGTGCAGAATGGAAAAAATATTTGAAATATAATTATAAAAGCGAAGATTTGCTTGAGAGTAATGTAATCGGTGTTTCCTCTAAAGTATTTTCTGATATTATAGAATTGGAAAAAACAGGAAACTGCGAAGAAAAAGACATAACAAATATATATTATTTTGCAAAAGATTATGGTATAGAATTGAACAAATCGCAAGATAAAAATGATATAATTCATAATTCTGACAGAATAAAAAGTTTAACAAATATAGAAAAAGTTGATTCTTTAATGAAAAACACTATACTTTCAAAAGGTGCGGAAATAGTCAAAAATGATTTGGAAACACGCTTTTCAAATATGATAACGAATATAAGCAATAAAGCCAAAAGCATAAAAGAAGGCAATAATCAAAGTAGAGCCACTTTGGATATGGACGCAAAACAACAAGAAGACTTTGAACTTCAAAAAAATAAAGAAATAGAAGAGATAGAAACTGCTATGGAAGAGTTAATCGAAAAATTTGAGAAGATAAAAGAAGAATGGCTTAATAAAAATAAACAAATAAAAGAAGCTATAAAACAATAAAAATTAAATAAAAGGAGTAAGTATTATGGGATTTTTTGGTTTTTTTGAAAAAGTAGGTCAAGCTGTAGGCAGGGTTACTAGAAAATTAGTTGACACTGGTAAAAAAGTAATTCAAAAAGCAGTTCAAAAAGCTGTAGATTTTTTTAGAGGAGGAAAAACTGAACTTGAGCAAACTTATTCAAAGAGCGCAGAAAAAGTAAGAAATGCTAGGTCCTATAACCCTACAAATGCTACTGTGAGAGATACGGTAGACATGAATGAACTGCTTGAGGATATAAGGGAAGACTATAAAGAGAAACTTAATCAATACGAGAAAAAAATTGTAGAATATTCTAACGAAATTAAAGATTTCGTTGTAAAAAATATAGATGAAGAATTGAATCAAAAAAGTAATTACGATTCTTCAAATCCAAATCCATTTTTACAAAAAGAAGAACTTGAAAGAGAATTTAATAAAAGTTTTTATATGGATTTAGATATAAATATCGGAGATATAGAAGTCAAATTTACTCAAACTATAGACAAATCTAAAAATTTCAAAGATGAAATATTATCCCATATAGGTATAAGCGATAGAAAATGTGCAGAAATATTAAACCTTGAAAACGGTAAAGAAAGAGAAGAGGAAATGAAAAGATATATTGATGGATTAATTGGTAACGCTTTGAATAGTTTCTGCGACAGTATAGACGAAATTGCTAAGAATTCTATAGACGCTATAAAAATAAATATTAACAGAGTTATGAAAAATAACGAAGAGAGCATTTATAATATAAAAAAAGAGATTGAAGCAAATAAAAAGTTGTCTTCCGAAGAGATTGAAGTAAAAAGAAAAGAATATAATAGAAAAGAGGAGGTTATTAATTCTCTTTTGGGAACTCTTGAAGACCTTAAATAAAAATATTTATTTTATAAGGATTTTAGTTTATAAATGGAAAATATTCTAAAAAAGATTAAAGAACTTCTAAAAAACATGGAAGTCTTTCAAAGAAAACTTTCGTATATAGATTCTGTGCGAGACGATGCTGATAAAATACGGGAAATGAAAGAGATTGTTATAAGCAAAGCGGGGGATTTTTGGGAAGTATTTAATAAAAGAATAGAAAATATAAACGAGATATTAAACGAGAAGTTGGAAAGTTTAAATTCCAATATAAATAATAATAAAGAATATTTTGATAGAGCTATAGAAGATATAAATGAGATATTAAACGAGAAGTTGGAAAGTTTAAATTCCAATATAAATAATAATAAAGAATATTTTGATAGAGCTATAGAAGATATAAATGAGATATTAAACGAGAAATTGGAAAGTTTAAATTCCAATATAAATAATAATAAAGAATATTTTGATAAAGCTATAGAAAATATAAATAATTATTTTAAAAGTAAAATAAACGACCTCAATAAAGAAACGGAAAAAATTAAAAGCGATATAAATTTTAATAATGACAATATTAATAAAAAATTAAAAAGTATAAACGATAAATTGAAAAATTTGGAAAAAGAGAATAAAAAACTCGAAGATATGAATTTTGTATTAAACGAAAAGATTTATAAACTTGAAAATTCAAATAAAAAGTTGTTCTTTCTATCTGTATTTTTACCGATAGTGGGCGCTTTATTAATAATATTATTAAATTATTTTAAAATCATATAAAAGGAGTAGAAAATGATTAATTTAAACAACCTGATAAAATCTCGTATAAATATTATACAGATTATAAGCTACGAAAACATGAGAATAGAATCATTTGTTTCTAAAACCGCTCGCGAACTTAGAAGGAATTGGTATAAATGGAACTCTTCTTCTGGGCTTAGAAAATATAATCCAAAAGTTAAAGATTTTGATACTATTAATAAAGAGATGGATCAAGCCGAAAATATTTTGGAGTGGTATGTAGAAAACAAAGATGCTAAAGATTCTATTTTGATTTTGGAAGAGTTCGATTTGCATTTAAAGGATAATTCTTTTTTGATAAGCAAAATAAGAGATATTGCTTATAAAAATTATGTCGATAGAAGTTTAATAATGCTTCAAACTAAAAGAAGTTTGCCAACCGAACTCGAAAAAGATGTTTATATAGTCGATTTGGATTTACCCGACAGAAAAGATTTGAATATTATATTTAAATCAACTTGCGAATATTATAATGTGAAACCCGAAGGAAATACCGAAAAAATAATAGAATCCGCTTTAGGTTTAACGATAATGGAAGCTCAAAGGGCGTTTTCAAAGGCAATCGTTCAAACGGGACAATTAACCGAAAAAGAAATTCAATTAATCATACAAGAGAAAGCAATTATAATAAAAAACAGCGGACATTTGGAATATTATCATCATAACGAAAGTTTAGATGATGTCGGCGGACTCGATATACTTAAAAATTGGCTTAAAAGAAGAGGACGAGCTTTCGAAGATGAGGCTAAAAATTACGGACTTGAGACTCCAAGAGGAATACTTTTGCTTGGAATACCGGGAACGGGAAAAAGTCTATGCGCCAAAGCTGTAGGTTCGGCTTGGCAGTTTCCTATAATAAAATTGGATATGGGCAAAGTTTTCGGCGGAATTGTCGGCGAATCGGAAAGCAATATAAGAAAGGCGTTAAAGATAGCGGAAGCTGTTTCCCCTTCAATTCTTTGGATTGACGAGATAGAAAAAGGACTTTCGGGAATGACATCTTCGGGTCAAACGAACGGAGGCACTACTTCGAGAGTATTGGGAACTTTTTTAACTTGGATGCAAGAGAAGAAAAAACCCGTATTTGTGGTAGCGACTGCTAATGATATATCGGGGCTTCCTCCCGAATTTTTGCGAAAGGGTAGGTTTGATGAGATATTTTTTGTGGATTTGCCTTTGAAACAGGACAGAGAAGAGATAATAAAAATACATTTGAATAAATTTAAAAGAGATTCAAATAATTTCGATATCTCGCAAATAGCAGATGCCTGTGAAGAATTTTCGGGAGCGGAAATAGAAGAAGCGATAAAAGAGGCTTTGTTTATGGCTTTCGACGAAAATAAAGAAATTTCAACGGAACATATTATAGAAGCTATGAAAAAGACTTATCCTATTTCGCATACAATGAAAGAGAATATAAATGATATGAGAAGATGGGCAAAAGCTCGAGCCGTTCTTGCCTCATCCAATTCTTGGCAGGAAGACGAAAACTCTAAAAATAAACCGATTCCTAAATTAAAACAGGAAGTTAATAATCCGTTTCTTGAATAGAAAGGATTTATTAAATGGAGATGGTTTATATAATAAAAAAGAATATTAATTTTATAAATAAGATTGATATTAACGATTTTGAATAATTTATTTTAATTTAAATTTAATTTTAAGGAGAAGCAAAAATGAAAGAACAAAGAATAACGGTTACGATTAACGAGGACGGAAGTTTGGATTTGAAAACTGACGGAATTAAGGGCGAGACATGTTTGTCGGAAGTAGAGGAGATTTTAAACGGGCTTGCTGAAATAACGGAAGTGAAGAAAACTGACGAATATTACCAGAAAGTTGCCGTAAGTCAAAAAAATACAATTATACAAAGATAAAAATTTTAAGGAGAGATAAAATGAGTTGTAGAATTAAAACAGCCACACCTTTTATAAACAAAGAAATACTTTTGGAGTCTTTGGAAGAATGCGGATATGAATATAAAATAAAAGGAGAAAATATTGATATACCAGCTTTGCATAAGTATAGGAATACATACTTTGAATTAAAAAATGGAAAATATGCATTAATCCATGAAGATTTTAATGATATATCTTCGTTTATTCAAAAAGTAGAAAAATCCTATAATAATGTTTATGAAAGAAAACTTAAAGAAGAAGCCGAAAGATTGGAAAGAGAGAGAATCGCATATATAGAATCTCAAAAGAAAGCGATAATGGAAAAAGCAAAAGCGAAAGGTTATAGAGTTATGGAAGTGAAAAAAGATAAAAAAATTCAGCTTACTTTAGTGAGGGAAGTAAGATAAAAATCGGATAAAAGGTTAAATAAAAATTAAAATAAAAATTATATAAAATATGCGGCTTTCTCATATTAATAATAATTCGAGTATATACGGTTTCGGAAATACATTTGCAATTTGGATGCAAGGATGCAGTTTAAAATGTAAAGGCTGTTGGAATAAATCGATGCATGATTTTGAAGGCGGTTTTTATATAAAAGTTGAAGATTTAATAATTCAAATAAAAGAGTCCGTAGATAAATATAATATAAGCGGAGTTTCTATACTTGGAGGCGAACCTTTAGAACAGCTTGACGAGTTATTAAAATTGATGAAACTTATAAAAGAATTGGATATCGGGATAATACTTTATACGGGCTACGAAAAAGAAGAAATAGAATCAAGCGATAAAATAAAAATATTCGATTATGCCGATTTGTTAATTTCGGGACGATATATAGAAGAGAGACGAAATATAAACAATCATTTATACGGTTCGGATAATCAGGTTATGGATTTTCTAACGGACAGATATAAAAATAAAGAAATAGTAAACGGAACTTATGTCGAAATAGATATTGACGAAAATGGAAGAATCGATATGTATGGTTATCCGGATGATTTTTTTGATATAATAAATTAAATTATTAAATAAAAATATGGATATTAAACTAATAAGCGAAATCACGGGTTTAAGCGTAAAAGAAATAGAAGACTTACGCTAACACAAAATTTTAATGTAAACGAAAAATTTTAATTTAATAAATTTAAAATTCTGGCGGAAATTTCTTTACTCTGTTTATAAATAAATATTCAATCAAACTTCTTGTGCGAGTTAATAGAAAATAAGACCATAATTCTATCGAACTTTGTCCCGTAGTATGAGTTTTTACTTCCTTTTCGGAGATTTTTATAATTTTTGTTATATCGGAACTTAAATTAATTTTTATATTGGCTTGATAATATCCGTCTATTATTGAAAAATTCGGCAACATATCATGAACTATGCAATTTCTTATATTTTGAAGAGTTTTTGCCAAATTATATTCTTTATTGGGCAGCATTTTGTAAGAACCTACCATAGAGATTAAAGTTCCTATGTTGCATTGAGCCAAATCTTCAATATTATCGATTTTTTCGTAATAAGGTTTTTCTTTTTTATATTTTTTTACCGATATAAATCCGTCTTCGTTTATTTTTTCTTCCAAAAGTATCATAAGAGATTGCTCGAACATACTTCCCGCAAGAGTGCAACTTGCTTCAAAATAACCTAAATAATAATTTTGATGAACTTGATAAAGAAGTTTTATCATATGTTCCATTCTATCGCTATTTATTTGTCCGACATGCATTCTCTTATATTGCAATGCCTGTCTTCTTTCTTCCGCCTTTTCCAAAAATTCTGTATTATATCTTTCTTTTAAAGTAAGTTTAGGCTTATTGATTTTTTCCATAAAGAATATTCCGCAAAAAATATTGGTTAATATTATATAATTAATCGTTTAATTTGACAAGATTTATACAAGATTTATAATAAACAAAAATCATTAAACAATATAATTTTATTTATTATATATAAGCTGTTTTTTTAACGCTACTTGTTTCAAACCTTCTTTGGCTTGCGAATCTCCGCCGTTATAACTTAATGCGTTTTTATAGCTTTCTTCGGCGTTATCGAGTTCGTTTATTCTATAATAGCATTTTCCCAAAGCCAAATTTATTTCAAACATATCCTTTTTATCGGTAGATATATTAATAGCTTCATTATAAGCGTAAATTGCATCGTTATATTGAAGTCTTCTGTATGAAAACGCACCATAAAGTTTATAATTTTCAACTTTAGGCGACATTTCTATTAATTGTCTGTAGTAAACCGAAGCGTCATTATAAGATGATATTTCTTCCATCATAGAACATAAAGTTATCCATGCGGTTTCTCTTACTAAAATTGTATTATTTTCATCGTTCGCTGCAATAAGTAAAGATTCTTTTGCCTTATTGTAATTTTTTGTTTTATAGTAAAGGATTCCTCCTCTGTATACGCTCTCTCTGTCTTTAGGATATTTTGATAAAGTATAATTGTAATAATTTACCGCTTCGTTATTGTTTCCTATAGATTCGTAATAAATAGCTAAAGTTCTGCTAGGAAAAGCGTTTCCCACTCCTTCTTTAATTGAATTTTCAAGTAATCTGATTCCTCTATCCGAATTGCCGTAATATAATTCCAATTCTCCAAGTCTAGGCATAAAAATTAAATTATTCGTTTCAATAGCGTAAACTTGCTGATAATATTTTAAAGATTCGAAATAAGATTTTTTTCTGTAGGTTATATCGCCAAGTCTTTCCAAAGCGGTTATATATAAATCGTCTTTTTTGTCGACTATCAATATTTTTTTATAATTCGCTTCCGCTTCTTTTAACATGCTTCCTTTATAATAAGCGTTTGCAAGAAGTCCCACAGCTTCGTAAGCATTGGTATAATTTTTAATTTTTGTTAATCTCAAATAATATTTAACCGCTCTGTCGTAGGAATTTTCTTTTTCGTATAATTCTCCGAGCGAAAGAATAGTTTCTATATCGTATGGATTCTGTTCCAATATTTGCTCGTAAACTTTTTTTATAGAATCGTAATCTTCCGTTTGCTGATATACTCTCACGAGTCTGCCTACGGAATCGGATTGCATTTTTGAATTTGCAAGACTTTTTAAATACATTTCTATAGCGCTGTCGGTGTCGCCAGATATCACATATATGTCGCCTAAAATATTTGCAGCTTTATCTGCATATTCGCTTTTACTCGTTCTTACCAATTTATTTAAAGTATCGTATGCTATGGTTTGTAAGCCTTCGTTCAAAGCTATTATTCCGACATAAAACATCGCTTCATCGTTTTCTTCCAACTGTAAAACTCTTTCGTAATAACCTTTAGCCAAACGAGGCAAATCTCTATTCATATAAAACTGTCCTAAAGTGAGTAGGGTAGGGATATAATTGGAATTAATGGTTAAAGTTTCTTCCAAATAATATAAAGCCTGTTCGGGCATTTCGCTTTTCAAATAGGATATTGCCATATTATGTTTTAAACGCTCGTCCAAATATAGAGAATTAGTCATATTGTCGAATATATTGATGGCGGTTATATATTCTCCCGTTTCGTTATATATTTTTCCAAGAAGTATATTCGCATCGTATTCTTTTTTGGGGTCTATAGTTGAGCTAATCTCTCTTTTTAAAATCGATTTCGCTTTTCCGTAATCTTTATTATTATAATATTCTTCCGCTAATGTGTATTCGTCTATAATTTTTGGATTTAAACTTATTTTTCCTTGAACGATTGCTATATTTAAAGAAACTATGGATATTATTCCCAAAGCTCCGATGCATAAAATAAATACTACAATCTGTAAATTTTTATATTTTGACAATTTTTTATAATATGTCTTCTTCTTGTATGCCATCTAAAATTCCATTAATAAATTTATAAGAATCTTTATCTCCAAAAATTTTTGCTATCTCTACCGCTTCGTTTATAATTATAGGTTTCGATATTTTTTCTTTTAAGTAAATTAAACTATATATTGACATTCTTATTATAGATTTATCCACATATTGTATTCTTTTTATATCCCAATTTTTGGAATATTTTTCTATAATTTTGTCTATTCTCTCCAAATTATTTATAGTTCCTTCGATAAGTTCTTTTGCAAATTTTTTGACGGAATCGTTTATATTTTTATCTTCGTAATCGAAATATAAAACCTCTTCAATATCCATATCTCCATTATTTACTTCATAAGCGTATAAAGACATAACGGCGTATATTCTCGCTTGAGTTCTATAACCGTAATTTGACAAATCCAAATCTTTAACTTTATCTTTGGATTTTACCAAAACTTTTTTCTTTAAAGCTTTTTTCGGTTCTATAGTTTCCGTATCAGTTTTTTTATTATCTTCTTTGTTTGCAGGCATATATTTTACCTATAATATAAATTCCGTTTTTTATATTTTCGGAATATATAACATAAAAATAATTTTTGATAATTTATAATTATTGACAAATTAAAAATATCATATAGGATATATCACAATTATGCAATATAATATTATGAATAAAGATTTACATCTTATAATAATAAACGATTTATGCTCGTATGGGAAGGCTTCGCTTACCGTTAATATTCCCGTTTTGTCGGCTTTCGGTATAAAAGTTTCGCCTCTTATTAGCGTTTTGCTCTCGAATCATTCGGCTTTCGATTCTTTTTGCTCTTTCGATTTAACCAAAGAATTGGAAGCTATAGTAAAAGAATTAAAATTGAAAAAACCTGAATTTGATGCATTTTATATCGGTTGGTTATCTGCGGGAAAACAACCCGAAATAGTTATAGATATAATAAAATATTTCAATTTTAAAACGGTTCTTTTAGACCCAATACTTGGAGATTATGGAAAATTATATTCTTCGATGTCTGACAAACATGTAAAATCAATGAAAAGTTTATTAAAATACGCTACTATAGTGACGCCAAATATTACAGAGCTTGCAGTTTTACTCGATAAAGACCCCGCAAAAAAATATAGCGAAAAAGAAATAAAAGAGATGGCAAAAACATTATTCGATATGGGACCTAAAACTGTGATAGTTACTAGCGTAGAAAAAGAAAATAAATTGGGATGTTTATATTATACGAAAGATAAAATTATAACTAAATATTATAATAAAATAGATATAGGTTTTCCGGGAACGGGAGACGCTTTCGGCTCTTCGTTATTAGGATATATATTAAAAGGCGAAACTATAGAAAACGCATTAAATAAAGCGACAAAATTCGTGTATTCTTTGGTTAAAGCGTCTTTTAAAGAAATCAAAGAAGACAAAGATAGAATATATGGAATTTCAATAGAAAAGAGATTGAATTTGCTTAAATAAATTTACTTTAAACTTTCAAATAAACTTTAAATAAAAGATATAATTTATTTTAATATTTTGTTTAAAATATTTTGAATTTCCATTTCGATATTTTTTTTGGCTTCCTTATCTTTCCCCCAAATCGCTTTATCGGAGGCGGTTTTATAAGATGTCAAAGAATTTTTTAATAAATTTTCCATATTATTTTCCATAAGGCTCTCCGCTCTGATTTTATATATTTTCCCAAGCAATTCGTATCCGCTATAATCGTCCGGTGTCAAAGAAATATAAGTCAATATATAATCGTAGGCAGATTGATAATTTTTAAAATATTCCAAATATATAACAGCCGCTCGGTAATTAGCCGCCGCATGATTTTTATTATTTTTAACGACATATTCGTAATATTCGAGAGCATCTTTTTTATTTCCCGTAAGCTCGTTAATATAGCCCAATTGATAGCGATAATCCAAATTTGAACTGTCACCCAATATTGCTCTTTGAATCGAATTCATAGCCTCGTAATAATTATTTATTTTAACATATAATTTTGATAAAGCGTAATAATCTCTAGCTTTTCTATTTTGATTAAAATTGAGGGAAGATATTTTAGAATTATCCGCTTTAAAAATACTTTCCACTCTGTCAAGCAAATCGACTTCCATATATTGAGATGCTCTGTTATAAGCCTGAAAAGAATAATCGTATAATCTGCTTTTATTGTATATTCTTCCCAAAAGCAAATCTCTCGCTCCGTTTATGTCTATATATTTTAAGATGTTATTAATTATATTATAGCCTTCTATATTATATTCGTAAACCAAAGCTTCCGCCAATTTTATCATATTATCCATATATGCGGGAGATATATTTAAAACCTCTCTTCTTATATCCGAAAGTTTAACATAAGCGTCCGTATTATTATAATTGTCAACCGAATTTAAATATACATCTATATATATTTGATTTTTTATAGCGATGGCGTCATAATTATCTTTATTTCTACTTATGGCAAGGTTTGATATTGATTTTGCCTTGTCGAATTGCCGATTATCGTATAGAAAAGTGGCGTAATAACCGTAAACTATAGATTCTATTTTTTTTATATAATCGATATCGTAGTTTTTTATTTTAAGTTGCTCTATATATGCGAGCGCTTCGTCGTATTTATTATATTTTATAAATTCGTATATTTTGTCGGTGATTAAGCTCGTATTGTATTTTAAATCTTCTTCCCAAAATATTGTTGATTGTATATCGGAAATGTCTTTTTCTTTTTGGGATTGAGCGTAGTTGTTTTTCGACACTCTTATTTTTAACAAATCTCTTAAAAGAATAACATTGTTTACGCTTATAGAATTGTTGTCGTATAATTCTTTTAAAATATTTATGGCTCTATCGATAGAACCCAATTTATAAGAAGAGTTTGCGATATAACCGATTCTGATTTGTTCTTCGTATCCGTTAAATTTATATCCCGAAAGAAGTTCCATAATATCTACATAATATTCGTCTTTATTCAAAGATTGCGCTTTGTCTAAAATAATATTAAATCCAATGGAATCCATAATGGAATTTACTGTAGCTCCGTAACTTTTAACCGTATTTAACAATTCTCTTGCTTTATAATATTCTTTTTTGCTTATTAAATATTTGCAATATTCTATTTTATTTTCGTCCGAAATATTATATATATCTATTATCTGCGAAATAATTTTATTCGGATAAAAATAATATCCCGCATTATAAAGCATATTTGCAAAAGTTTCGTATAATCTCGGCTTATTATAGGAATATTCCAAACCGTTTTCTAAAGTTTTAATAGCCTCTTTCTCGTTGTTTTCGTATAAATAAATTTGCGCAAGTATGGCGTAAGCTTCGTCAAAAGTTTTATGAGCTGAAATAAATCCGTTTAACATATTTTTTGCCAATTGATAATTCCCCATTCTGAAATATGTTTTTGCCAAAGCTAAATTTATTTCCGGAAAATCTTTTGAATAAGATGATAAATTATTTAAAATATTCGTAGCCGTTTCATATTCTCTATTTTCGATTTTTGCATTCCAATTATATAATTCTCTTTGAACTACGACATTTGAAATTTTTGAATTTAATCTTTCAATATCGATTATATTATTTCCATAACTCGAATAAGACATTTGAGCGTTATTATAATTATTTAAAGCGTCCGTATATTGATTTTGCAGAAGATTAATATCTGCAAATCCTTCGAATCCGTATCCGCTTCCCGCTCTCAAACAGGTGGTAAAATATGCATTTGCGCTTTTTATATCGTTATATTTTAAAGAACTTTTTCCTGCCAAAAACAACCAATAATAATCGTTATTTATTTTGTATGCGAGTATATAAGTTTTTAAAGTATATTCGTAATCGTTTATAGTGTCGAAACAATTTCCTACTATTTCGTATATTTCTCTTTCGTTAAAATACATAGTCAATAATTTCTTAAAATCGAGCATGGAATAATATATATCGCCCGTTTTATAATAAGCCAAACCTCTTACATAATAGAGCATATAATAATCGTTATAGGAAGTTTCAAGTTCGTTGCATAAATTTATTGCTTCGAAAAATTTAAAATTCTCTATTAATCTTTTGGCGTATTCCAATTTATTTATTAATGCCAATTTTGAGCTGTCGTCTAATTTATTAAAAAAATCGTTGGTTTGAACTAAAACGCCGTCAATTTGAATATTTAAATTTCTATCGTTTACTTTTGAGTAATAATGTAAAATATCATTTGAATATGCCGAAATATAAGTTATAAAAATTATTATCAATATATTTATTAGTTTCATAGTAATTTCCATTATACTGTTATAATAGTCGGAATTTCGATTTATAATTTTAATCGTAAGATATGGCTTGAAAATTAATTTAAATATTATTATCATATTTAATAAAGTTAAATTAGAGTTAATAATTAAATTAATAAAATATAAATTATGAATGATATTAAAATTAAATCAAAAGAATTGGTAAATAAACTTATAGATAAAAAATTAAAAATTACTTCCGCAGAATCTTGCACGGGCGGACTTTTTGCTTCTTCAATAACTTCTATTAGCGGCTCTTCGCATTGTTTTGAAGGTTCTTTTGTGACATATTCCAACGAAATTAAAAATAAAATTATCAATGTAAAAAAAGAGACTTTATCAAATTACGGCGCCGTAAGTAAAGAATGCGTTATAGAAATGGCTGAAAACAGTAGAAAAATGATGAAATCGGATATATCCATAGCGATTAGCGGAATAGCGGGACCAGATGGAGGAAGCGAGGATAAGCCCGTAGGTTTGGTTTGGATTTGTTTATCTGCAGAGAATTATATTAAACCTTATAAAAATATTTTCTCGGGCGATAGAAATAAGATAAGAAAATTGAGCGTTATTTTTGCTTTAGATTTAGTATTGGATTTTATCAAAAATTATAAATAACTATTTTTTACTTTTAAATTATAAAAAATATTTTTTATAATTATTTATTTGAATATTTTTCATAATTAATATAAAATCTTTACAAATCAAAATAAATAATAAAATTAATGATATGGCAAAAAGCGTTATAAATATAGTCAATGTGTCGAAAAGTTTCGTTAATAAAATTTTACTCGATAAGGCGAATCTACTCATAGAAGAAAAATCCAAAATCGGCATGATAGGAAGAAACGGAGCGGGGAAAACCACTTTAATTAAAATACTTATCGGAGAGGAAGATGCGGATGACGGCGAGATAATATTTTCTAACGAAGCAAAAATAGGTTATTTGTCGCAAGGAGCAAATTTCGACGAAACGGAAAAAGTTATAGATTATCTTATAAGAATTACGGGTAAAGAATCTTGGGCTTGTTTCAAAATGGCGAGCAAATTCGGAATAGACGATATAAAGGCGAATTATAATATAGGCGATTTGTCGAGCGGTTATAGAATGAGAATAAAACTTGCACAGATGATGCTTGACGAACCGAATTTTTTACTTCTTGACGAACCTTCCAATTTTTTGGATTTGAACACATTAATCGATTTGGAAAATTTTTTGCTCGATTATAAAGGCGGTTTTTTAATAGTTTCGCATGACATGGAATTTTTAAAAACCACATGCGAGAAAACAATAGAAATAGACAATGGCAAAATAATTTATTTTCCCGCAGATATAGAAAGTTATTTTGAATATAAAGAAGAAAAAGAAGCATCCATAAAAAAATATAATAAAAATATCGAAGAGAGAAAAGCTCATTTGGAGAGATTTATAGAAAGATTTAGATATAAAGCAACGAAAGCGAAATCGGTTCAATCTCGAATAAAACAGATGGAAAAATTAAAAACCATAGAAATATCTCATCCTGCAAAAAATGTTAGAATAAAATTGCCGTCCGTTGAAGATAAAAAAGGTTTTGCGATGATTTCGGATAATTTAAATATTGGATACGGAAAAAAAATAGTAGCTGAAAGCAAAAGAATTGAAATATCGCGCGGAAGCAAAGTCGCAGTTCTTGGGCAAAACGGAGAAGGCAAAACTACTTTTTTAAGGACGATAGCGGGCAGAATAAATGCTTTATCGGGTAGTTATAATTACGCTCAAGGAATAAAAATCGCTTATTTTGGTGAAGATACTTATAAAAACATAACGGCTAACGACACGGTTTTATCGTATTTAAGAAATCATGCAAAATATGGATTATCGCATCAAGAACTTTTAACATTGCTTGGAAGTTTTTTATTTTCGGGAGACGACATTAATAAAGATGTAAAGGTTTTAAGCGGAGGCGAAATGGCAAGACTCTCGCTTTTGTCCGCAATAACTCAATGTGCCGATGTTTTAATATTGGATGAACCGACTAATCATTTGGATTTTGAAACTGTGGAAGCTTTGGCTAATTCGCTTAAAAATTATACGGGAACTATATTTTTCACTTCGCATGACAGAACTTTTACGAGTTTGCTTGCAGACACAATTATAGAAATTAAAGATAAAAAAATTTCTCTCTATTCGGGTAATTACGAATCCTATGTTTATAAAACTAAACTAGAATCTTTAAAAGAAAAAGAAAAAAAAGAAGGGGAAGAAGAAATTAAATATCGGAATAATATCGTAAGCGAAAATAATAGTTATGAAGAGAGAAAGAAAATAAGAAACAGACTTTCAAAATGCGAAAATCTCCTAAAAAAATACGATAGTTTAATTAACGATTATAAAAACGAAGAAAAAGAGATATTGAAATTTTTTGAAAAATATTATGACGAGGAAAAAAGCAAACGATTGGATGAAATTAAAAAACTTATAGAAGAAGCGGAAAACGAATGGCTTTTGGTTAATGAAGAAATTGAAGATATAAAAAAATTATTGTAATATTTTTTGGTTTTATTTATTTTCTATTTCTTTTGAGGTTTCTTCTCTCACTTCCCTGTCGGTATTTATTATATTTTCTATCGTTAGCGGAATATCAATCTTTTTATTATATATTTTATCGTATATTCTTCTTTCGCATATTTTTTGGACGATATCGAATATATCCGTAAAACCGATTTTTTTCTCTAAAAAAGAATAAACGCATACCTCGTTCGCCGCATTCAAAACGCATGGATAAAGTCCGCCTTTCTTGCCGCATTTATAAGCCAATTTAAGCATCACGAATTTATCAAAGTCCATTTTATAAAAATTAATTTCCGAATGTTCGTATAATTTTAATTTTTCAAAAGGTGTGTTTCTTATTTCGGGATAGGTTAGTGCATGTTGTATTGGAAGTCTCATATCGTTTTTGCCTATTTGAGCGTAAATTTCTCCGTCAACGAATTCCACCATAGAATGAATTAAACTTTGAGGATGAATTATAGTTTCGATTTTATCATAATCCAAATTAAATAAATGATGCGCTTCTATAACTTCAAAACCCTTATTCATCATAGTTGCGCTGTCTATCGTTATTTTTCCGCCCATATTCCAAGTTGGATGTTTTAAAGCCATTTCTACCGTGACGGTTTTTAATTCTTCTTTTGGAGTTTTTAAGAAAGGTCCTCCCGAAGCGGTTATTATGACTTTTGAAATCGGAGCGTCTTTAAAATGTCTTAATATCTGAAATATTGCGGAATGTTCGCTGTCGATTGGAATTAAACTAGAATTATATTTTTTTAACAATTCGTTTATTATATTGCCTCCGACTACTAAAGTTTCTTTATTTGCAAGAGCTATAATTTTTCCTTTTTTTATCGCTTCTATTGTCGGCAGAAATCCGGCGTATCCCGTTAATGCGTTTACCAAAATGTCAAAATCGGTATCTCTTACAAATTCGGCTATATTTCCTTCGTGAATTTTAATTTTATTTTTTTGATTTTTAAAACTATTTTTTTTAAAATTATTTAGGGCTTCTTTTGAAGATATATTTACGGTTTTGGGACTAAACTCTTCTATTTGTTTTTTTAGAATATCCGTTTTTGAATTAGTTGAAAGAGCTACAATTTCAAAATCGTTTTTAAACTCCCTTATAACTGAGCAAGTATTATTTCCTATGGAACCTGTCGAACCAAGTATAAGAACTTTTTTTTTCATTTCGCAATCGTTTATTTTAATTTAAGAATTCATTATATTATATAAATTAAAAAAATTCCACTTTAATTTTTTGACAAACGATTAATTTTTTAGTATAATAGAATTATGAAAGACATTTATA
>CAZRYV010000024.1:0-16752 GCA_964604385.1 uncultured Brachyspira sp. | reverse complement strand
GATATCGATAATCAAATCAATACTCTTTTCAATTCTATTCCTGCACTTTTTAGCGTAGACGCAACCGATGCGCCTGATGGCACTTATACGGGTGATTTTACTCTTACTGATTCAAAGAATATTGGAAACTATGACGGAGGAAGTATTGATACACAAAATATTTCTTTAGATATAAAGGAAAATAAAAAATTAACTTTAACTTCAAAAAACTCCGACACTAGTTTTAGAGATGCGCCAATAAAGACAGATAATAATGGTAAATATAATGCAATATCAGAAGTATCATCTGAAGCGACAGGTATTATTGAAAAATTTAGTTACTATATAGAATTTACTAAAGACAATGATACTACTATTAAAGACATTAAATTTATAGTAGTTAGTTCGATAAAAGGTGAAACAGATGGCGTAAAAGCTAATGGTGGCTATCAAGAAACATATACATGCAAAACTTTAACAAGTTCTGTCAATTAATTTAATCTTTTAATAAGTATTACAACAAATAAAAAGACTGCAAATTTTTATTTTTAATTTGCAGTCCTTTGTAAATTTATATTAAAGGATTATTCGATTATGATTACATAAGTCATTCTCGCTCTCTTTATGGTAATCGTAAAGGATTTTTCGTTTCCGTAAGATTTGACGAATTCGTTATAATCGTTCATATTCGTTATGGTTCTTCCATTAATAGCCTTTATAACATCGCCCGGTCTAAGTCCCGATTGATAGGCTTTTGAAGATTGAGTCATATTTAAAACGGCTACTCCTTTTTCACCGCTTCTAATTTGAAGTCTTTGAGATATTTCCGGAGTTATATCCGAAACTTCGAGTCCCATCCAAGAACGAGAATTTGATTGTCCGCTATTCGGTAAATTTCTGCCGCTCGGAACAACATCCGTCTCTTCCACTCTCGCCTCTATCGTTACTCTTACGCTTCTCTCTCTACCGTTTCTTAAATATTTAATCGCCACCTGTTTTCCTACTTTTGTAGTCGCAACTTTATTGAACAAATCTGCGGACTTCGTCATTCTATCGCCGTCATATTCCACTATAATGTCTCCGTCTTGCAATCCGCTTTTGCTTGCGGGAGAATTCGGAACTACTTCGCTTATATAAACTCCGCTTCCCTGTCTGACATTAAGTCCTCTTGCTAAATTTTCGTCTATATCTTGCAAATATATTCCCAAATAACCTCTAGTCACTTTTCCCGTTTCTTTTAATTCGTTCATAACGGAAGTCGCTATATTTATTGGAGTTGCAAAACCTATTCCTATGCTTCCGCCCGAAGTGGAATAGATTAAAGTATTTATTCCTATAACTTGCCCATGAATATTAAATAAAGGACCGCCCGAATTTCCGGGATTTATCGCAACATCTGTTTGTATATATCTTTGATACCTGTTTGCTCCAATATCGCTTCTTCCTTTCGCCGAAACTATTCCAAAAGTTACAGTATTGTTAAGCCCGTAAGGATTTCCTATGGCTATAGCAAATTCTCCCGGCTCTATAGCGTCGCTGTCTCCCAAAGCCACATAAGGAAAAGTTCTGTCGGCTTCTATTTGAAGTAAAGCCAAATCGTAAGCTTCGTCATAACCTATTAATTTTGCGGGAAGTTCTTCGCTCTCTCCGTAAAGCAAAACCATTATTTTAGTGGCGCCTTTTACTACATGATAATTAGACAAAACATAACCGTCTTCATTAACTATAAAACCACTTCCCAAAGACCTTTGATTTCTTCTCTGTCTCGGCACTTGGTCGCCAAAGAAAAATCTAAAAAATTCGTCCGCATATCTGTCCTGTTCGGTTTGTCTCGATTCGATTTCCGTAGATATATTGACTACAGCGTCCATATTTTTATTAACCACTTCTCTAATGGCGCTTTCTACTTCCAAAGCTCCTTCTATAGAGCCTGAAAAAGCGACTTTTTGAGGAGCGGCTTGGGCATTAACAATAAAATCGCCCCTTTTGTAATTTCTTTCATGCGAGAAAATAAAGAAAGAAATTATAATGCCCACTAAAGTGAATGTGAGTCCTATGTTTAAAAAGAACATAAATGAAGATTTTTTTTGAGTCATATATAAAAATACCCCCTAAATAGTTATTATTATAATTTTTATTTTAATTAGATTGTATTATATAAACCTAATATAAAAAAATAATGTAAAAAAATTTATTTATAATTATTCTATTTATAATTATTATGCTTATAAAATATTTCCGGCTCTCCTTTTGGTCTCGTATTCCACCTTGGATGAACCCAAAGCCAATTTTCGGGATGCTTTCTTATTATATCCTCCAATTTTTTAGTATATTTTTGAGTGTTATAATATAAAGTCTCTTCTTTAGTTTCTTTTTCTTCTATATACATTATTTCGGAAACGATTATTTTATGATTTCCATATCTGTAGGGCAAATCGTAAACTATCGCTATCGGAGAGCGTGTTTTCATCGCAACGGCTATAGGTCCCACGGCGGTGGCGCAAGGATAACCGAAAAAATCTACAAAAATTCCGTCAAGATAATTTTGGTCGCATAAAAACGCTACGGGCGAATTGTCGTATAATGCTTTAAATATATCCCTTAAATCTCCCCATCTAGAAATGCATTCCATTCCTCTTTTCTCTCTCCAAGAACGCATATATTTATCCAATTTTGGATTGTCCAAAGGTCTGAATATAACTTTGGGATTATATTTATGAATTGCAAAATAAAACGCTATATATTCCCAATTTCCTATATGCCCCGTAATGGCTACCATTCCTTTATTTCTTTCTTTTAAAGCGTCATCGAAAGGTTTAAGTCCTTCTATTGTTATTCTTTTTAAAATCTGTTCATCCGACATTCGCGAGGATTTTATAAATTCCGCAAAAGTTATTATCATAGATTTCATAGAGCGTTTGGCTATTTTTTTTCTTTCTTTATAAGTTTTTTCGGGGAAAGCCTGTTTCAAATTTATTAACGCTACTTTTCTAGCGCTTGGAACAAAATAATACATTAAAGCGCCTATAAATTTCGCAAATAAAACCACTATTATATATGGAGAGAAAGCGATAATTTCCATTAAGATTCTTAACGGAATATATTCAAGCATTATAACTTTTTTCGATTTATACAAATAAACTCTCCAATTTAAATATTTTTATGTTATTTTTACATATTGTTTATATTTTCTTTAGTATCGTCTATATCATCTGGAACTGACATATCCATAATTTCTTCGTTTTGATTATTTTCATTTTCTTTATTATTATCTTCAACATTGTCATTACTATTTTCATTATTATCGTTTTTTATATCTTCGTCTTTTTTATTGTTTTCAATTACAGTTTCCGAATCCTCTTTTTCTATAAGTAAACCGCTTCCCGAAAGTTCGCCCTCGTTTATTAGATAATTAAAACCTGAAACGAAATAATAGGCTTCCGTCAACGCTTTTAAAACATTATATCCCTGAACTCTTTTTCTATGATTTCCTACATCCGTAAAGAAAGTTAATATATCGTTAGGATTTCCGATTATTCTTTCTCTCTCTTCTTTATCCAAAAGCAATTTGTCGAGTTTCTTTTTGAAAGGAGAGATAATTGATATTACGCTCGATTTTAAATTTTTCGCAATATAAACTCTCTGTCCGTTTCTCTCTGAAAGCATCGAAACTCTCTGCTCGAATCTCATACCTTCGTCTTGTTCTATTTTCAAAATACTTTTACAAATTTCGCTGTATTCGTTAAATCTAGAATTTATATCCGACAAAGATAAAAATATATTATTAAAGTCCGATTTATAATCCGTTCTTACAAGATTATCGTAAACCAAATTATATTTTACTTTATTTGAAACAAAAAGTATCGAATATTCTCTGTCCAAAAAATCTATTAAAGCGTTTATTCTATATATTTTATCGTCTTCTTCCACCGTATAAAACGGGTCGGTTTCATATTCTATATTATTATCCGCTTTTTTGAATGAAACGCATTTTTCAATAAGTTTTACTCCTATGGTTTCTATTTTGCTTAATTTTTCTTCTTCCTCTTTTTCTTTTTTTCCAATATTTTCTTTTGCCTCTTCGATTTTACTCTCTTGCAATTTTTGACTCGCCAATTTTAATTTCGTATAATATCCGAGTATATCTGCGTCTTTAATCTCTAAAAATTTATTAAAATCGTCTATTGTTTCCAATTTTTCTTTTGAAGCGTATTGAAGTAAAATCAACAATTTAGGATAATATTTTAAATATATTAGGTCTACCGCTCTTTTAAAAGCAGAAATCCTAGAATTGACTATTCCTTTACTCATATTATCGACTGCAGCATAAGACAACATCGCTTTTTCGCCGACAGATTTTATTCTTGAAACATATAAATGCAAAACATATAGCGGACGGAACATACTTTTTAATTCGTTTACATAATTTACCGCTATTACAGAATAATCCAAATCCTTATACGGTCTTAATAAATTTTTGTAGACTTTTTCATCGTATTGGTCTTTTATTCTCTCCAAAAGTTCAACATCTTCCAATTCTTCTGCAAATCTCGCTATAATTTTATCTCTTTTATTTTTTGCATCCGTATCGTTTATTCCCATAGGATTCAAAGCGTTAAGTATTAAAGTGTCCATTTCTAAAAGCGCCGATATTACATTTCTGTCGATAAAATTTAAAAATTTAGGATGAACTTTACCTCCGAATAAAGTTATAACTCCCGAAGTAAAAGCTCTGAACCATAATTTAGTATTATAAAATAAAGGTTTCTTTTTATTTACCACAGACGCTATTTCATTTTCGCTTTTTTTAGATTTTTCAACCGTTTCATTAGCGATTTGTTTATTTGTAAAAGACGGTTCTCTTTTTGATTTTATATCCGAATGGCTTGAGATATTTGAATTGACAGAATTGTTTTTCTTTATTGGACTATTTAAAGTGTTTTGACTCGTTTTTTTTCTATCGTATAAAACTTCGCCTCCCACTCCAACAAATTTATTGAATAAGTCTCTTCTGTCGTCTTCTTCAATATCATCTAGCTTTAATCTGTCTCTAGTTTTATCGATATCTCCCATAGAAAGATACTCCACAATTTATTTTTTAATTTATATTTTATACTTTATAATTTATAATAAAAAAATAATATAAAAATTATTTTCTATACGCTATAGTCGCAGTCGCCTGATTTTCCGCCATAATAGTCATACTCGATATTTGAACATGATTTTTCCTCGTTATCACATATTCTATATTATCGGCTATATCTTCGGCATATAAAGGTTTTAAACCTTTGTATACATTATCAGCTTTTTCTTTATCGCCTTTAAATCTCACGGTAGAAAATTCTGTATTAACGAGTCCCGGTTTTATATTCGTAACTTTTACGGGTTTATCCACCAATTCTATTCTTATGGCGTTTGCAAACATTTCAACGAAAGATTTTGTAGCGCAGTAAATTGCTCCTCCCGAATATGCTTCGTCTGCCGCTGTTGATGAAATATTAATTATATGTCCATGACTACTTTTTAATATAAACGGAATCAGCATTCTTGTCGCCGTTATCAAACCTTCGCAATTTACCCTTATCATTTGCAAAATATCTTCGAGCAAATTATTTGAGTAGACATCTTTATTTAAAGCAAGTCCGGCGTTATTTATAAGTATATCTATATTTTTCCAATCATCTTCTAAAGAATTTAAAGTGTTAACTATATCGTCGCTTTTTGAGAAATCTATTTTTATAGTTTTTACTTTTATTTTATATTCTTTTTCCAAACTATTTTTTAAACTTTCAAGTTTGTCTATTCTTCTTGCGGTTAGTATAAGGTTAACGCCGTTTGAAGCGAGCATTTTTGCCACAGCCTCGCCAATCCCGGAACTTGCTCCTGATACGAAAGCGATTTTTCCGCTGATATTCTCTTTATACATAAATTAAATTTCCTTTATTTAATATTTAAATTAATATTTAAAGCTATTTTAACGCTATTTACAGCGCAATAAAAACTTAATAAAACTTATGATAATTAATTATTCGTAGGTTTGAACTTTACCCGCGATATCTTGAGCGGTATATTGCATTCCCACTTCTTTTAAATATTTTGAGATTAAACTATCCATTTGATTTTTTAATCCTTTAGAATATAATTCGGCTACAACCGTGCAATTTTGTTTTGAATCCCATTTGGTTTCAACTACGGATACGCCTCTTATTCTTCCCGCAACTCTTTCCTGTATAACATATTCGTCTATCATACCTTTTTCGGTGGAACTTAAAGATTCTATATAAGAGCCCGCTATTTTAGCTACGATTTTATTCTTTGCGTCCAATTCGGCGGCTTGTTTTGAAGTAACTTCTCTTCTAAATTTATCATTTGCATCGATTGTGTCGCTCGGAGAACCCATTCCAAGAACTCTAAAAGTGTCTTTATTAATCCAACCTTCGGGATTTTTTTTGTTTACTCCCGTTCCGCATGAAATTACTAAAGCAAAAGCCAATAATGAAATATATAATTTTTTTAACATAATATTTTCCTCCGTAAATTATTCAATTATTTATATATTTTATTATATATTTTAGATAATATCATTGCAATAGCATATATACAAAAATTTTATTATATTTATTATCATATTGATTATTATATTGATATAAAAGAAAAAACGGTATATAGTAATACTCTAAAAAAGATTGAAAAATTTTATTATTTAAGATTCTTTATTTAGGATTTATTATGAAAATTTATGACATCGAAATGATAAGAGAATTTTATAAAAATTATTCCGCTAAAATTGATAGAATAAGAAATAAAATTAAAAAACCTTTAACTTTATCGGAAAAAATATTATTTTCTCATTTGTATAACGAAAACGATATAAAAGATTTTAAACGCTCGGAAGATTACGCTAATTTTAAACCCGACAGAGTCGCTATGCAAGACGCTACCGCTCAAATGACGCTTTTGCAATTTATGAATGCGGGTAAAAATTCGTCTAGCGTTCCCGCTACTATACATTGTGACCATTTAATAGAAGCCTGTAAAGGAGCCGAAGAAGATTTAAAAAACGCAATGAATGTAAATAAAGAAGTTTATGATTTTTTGGAAAGTGTCGCTAAAAAATACGGATTGGGTTTTTGGGAAGCAGGTTCGGGAATAATACATCAGATAATTTTGGAAAATTACGCTTTTCCCGGAGGAATGATTATTGGCACGGATTCTCATACACCTAACGCGGGAGGTTTGGGAATGATAGCCATTGGAGTAGGCGGAGCGGATGCGGTAGATGTTATGACGGGACAAGAATGGGAATTAAAAGTTCCAAATATAATAGGTGTTAAACTTACGGGAAAATTAAACGGTTGGGCGAGCGCAAAGGATGTGATATTGAAATTGGCGGGAATTTTAACCGTAAAAGGAGCGACAAACTGCATTATAGAATATTTTGGAGAAGGAGCGTCTACTCTTTCCGCTATGGGTAAAAGTTCAATATGCAATATGGGAGCGGAAGTAGGAGCAACAACTTCTATATTTCCTTTCGATAATAATATTAAAGAATATTTGATTAAAACGGGAAGAGAAGAAGTTGCAAATCTTTCCGAAGAGAATTCAAATAATTTGAAAGCGGATGAAGAAGTATATAAAAATCCTTCTAATTTTTACGACAGAATAATAGAAATTGATTTGTCAGAATTAGAGCCTTATATTAACGGTCCTTTTACTCCCGATGCATCTTCGAAGATAAGCGATTTTGCAAAAAAAGTCGAAGAAAATAAATATCCTGCAAAAATGGAAGTAGGACTTATAGGTTCTTGCACAAATTCATCCTATTATGATTTAAGTAAAGCGGCTTCTATCGCTCGTCAGGTTATAGATAAAAAATTACATGTGAAAGCTCAAATAATAATTAATCCCGGTTCTTTAAACTCTTATGATGCGGCTTTAAGAAACGGAATAATAGACGATTTCAAAAAAATAAACGCCATTATAATGACTAATGCATGCGGACCTTGTATAGGACAATGGAAAAGAGAAATGGACGATAGTGACAATAATAGAGCTAATTCGATAGTAACTTCTTTTAACAGAAACTTCGCAAAAAGAGCGGATGGAAATCCAAATACTCATGCTTTTATAGCCTCTCCCGAAATAGTTATGGCTTTAAGCATAGCGGGAGATTTAAGATTTAATCCTTTAGTCGACAGTTTGATAAACGAAGACGGCAAAGAAGTAAAATTGGATATTCCTTTTGGAGAGACTTTTCCAAAAGAAGGATTAACCGTAGAAAGCAAAATAAAAGAAAATATTCCCGATTCTAAAGTTGAAATTATAATAAACGAAAATTCCAACCGTTTGCAATTATTAAAACCTTTTCCAAAATTCGCCGCAAAAGATTTTAAGGACATGCCATTATTAATAAAAGTAAAAGGAAAATGCACAACCGACCATATATCTATGGCGGGAGTTTGGCTAAAATACAGAGGACATTTGGAAAATATATCGGACAATATGCTTATGGGAGCGGTTAATTATTTTAACGATAAAACTAATTCTGTATTCAATCAATTAAGCAAAAATTACGAGGAAGTTTCAAAAGTCGCAAAAGAATATAAATTAAATAATATATCTTCAATCGTAGTTGCGGAAGAAAATTACGGCGAAGGTTCGAGCAGAGAACATGCCGCTATGGAACCGAGATTTTTAAATGTAAAGGTTATTTTGGCTAAAAGTTTTGCGAGAATACATGAAACTAATTTGAAAAAACAAGGCATGCTTGCATTGACATTTAAAGATAAAAACGATTACGATAAAATCGGAGAACAAGATAAAATCTCAATAGAAAATATCGAATCTTTTTCGCCTAATAAACCTTTGTTAATTAAAGTCGCAGGCGAGAATAAAAATGAAATTTATTTTGAAGCGTTGCATACTTATAACGAAACTCAAATAGAATGGTTCAAAAACGGAGGGGCTTTAAATACTATTCTTGAAAATAATAAAAATAAAATATAATAAATAATATAAAACCAATTTAAACCATAAGTTAAAGGCATATTATGAGCAAGATTGAAATGAAAAACGGAAAATTAATAATTCCCGATAGAATTTCCATTCCATTTATCGAAGGAGACGGAGTCGGAGCGGAAATAACTCCCATATCTCAACAAATTGTAAACGAAGCGATTAAAAAAGCGTATGGAGATAAAAAATCTATAGAATGGATAGAAATTTTTGCAGGCGACAAAGCTATGAAAGAATTTGGAACTCCTCTTCCCGATAAAACCGTAAAAATTTTTGAAGAATATTTGATTGGAATAAAAGGACCTTTAACTACTCCCATTGGAGAGGGAATTCGTTCTTTAAATGTGGCTTTGCGTCAGACTTTGGATTTATATGTATGTTTAAGACCGATTAGATGGTTTAAGGGAATTTCATCTCCGATAAAAGAGCCTAATAAAGTCAATATGTGCGTATTCAGAGAAAATACAGAAGATATATACGCGGGGATAGAATGGAAAAGCGGAACTAAAGAAGCGAAAAAATTCTACGACTTCTTAAAAAACGAAATGGGAATAAATAAAGTGAGATTTCCCGAAACTTCTTCGTTTGGAGTAAAACCCGTATCGGAAGAAGGTTCTAAAAGATTGATTTCAGCTGCGATAAAGCATGCGATTAAATTTAATTTGCCTTCTGTTACGATAGTTCATAAGGGAAATATAATGAAATTCACGGAAGGCGCTTTTAGAAAATACGGATACGAATTGGCTAGAGAAAATTTTGCAGATAAAACTTTTACTATTGAAGAATATAACGAAATAAAAAAAGAATTCGGAGAATCAAAGGCTAAAGAAAAATTAAAATGGAATAAAGAAAACGGGAAGATAATAATAAACGACAATATAGCGGACGCTTTTTTGCAAAATACATTATTGAAACCGGAAGACTATTCCGTCATAGCAACTTTAAATTTAAACGGCGATTACATATCAGACCAACTTGCGGCTATGGTTGGAGGAATTGGAATAGCTCCCGGAGGAAATATTAATTATGAAACGGGACATTCAATTTTCGAGGCAACTCATGGAACGGCACCGGATATAGCGGGTAAAAATAAGGCTAATCCATGTTCTTTAATACTCTCTTCGGTAATGGCTTTGGAATATTTGAATTTAAACGAAGCGGCGGATTTGATTATAAAAGCGTTGGAAAAATCTTTTAAGGAAGGATACGCTACCGAAGATTTGGCTTTATTTATGGAAAATGGAAAACCTTTGGGAACGAAAGAGTTTGGAGATAAAATACTTTCTATTATTATGGAACTATAGAAATATTATAAATTATAAATTATAAAAATTTAATTATATATATTTAAATGACGGAGAGACAAAATGAAAAAAGAATATTTATTATATAAATTATACGACCATTCAAAAAAGAGAAATCATATAAATAACGAACTTTTTGAAAAATATAATGTTAAAAGAGGACTCAGAAACGAGGACGGAACGGGAGTATTGGTAGGACTTACAAATATAGGAGATGTTGTAGGATACGAAAAAAATAAAAACGGCAAGGTTTGTCCGATAGATGGAAAATTATATTATAGAGGATACGATTTAAAAGAGATAACAAAAGACATACTTCAAAGCAAAAGATTCGGATATGAGGAAATATGTTATTTGCTTCTTTCGGGAAAACTGCCCGATATGGAAAGATTAAAATGTTTTAAAGAACTTATAAACGATAATATGTATTTGGATAAAAAAACCATAATGAATATAATAGACCTCGAGGGACAAAATATAATGAATATTCTTTCGAGAAGCGTTCTAGAAATGTATATTCATGACCCTAACCCGGAAGACTTATCTTTAGAAAATTTAATGCTTCAATCTATACAGTTAATAGCGAGATTTCCAGCCGTTATAGCATACGCTTATAATATGTATCATTACAGCGTATTTCACAAATATTTGAATATAATTTTACCTAAAACAAAATATTCTATAGCGGAAAATTTTTTATATATGCTTAAACAAGATTTTACTGAATTGGAAGCGAGAATGTTGGATTTGCTTTTGATACTCCATGCGGAACATGGCGGCGGTAATAATTCCACTTTTACCGTTAGAGTTACAAGTTCCGCCCGTACCGACACCTATTCGAGCATATCCGCAGGAATCGGTTCGCTTAAGGGAGATTTGCATGGCGGAGCCAATATAAAAGTTATGGAAATGTTTAATCATTTAAAAGAAGTCATATCCGATTGGAGAGATAAAGAAGAATTGGATGCGTATTTGATACAAATTTTAAATAAGGAGGCTTATGATAAAAGCGGATTAATTTACGGTATGGGACATGCCGTTTATACTTTATCCGACCCGAGAGCCGTTATATTAAAGGAACTTGCGAAAGAACTCGTAAAAGAAAAAGATAAAGACGAAGAATTTGAATTTTTAGAACTCATAGAACAAAGAGCTACGGAATGTTTTATGAAAGTTAAAGGAGAAAATAAAAGAGTTTGCGCAAATGTAGATTTTTACTCAGGTTTTATATACGATATGCTCGATATACCGAAAGAAATTTACACTTCTTTATTTGCAATGGCGAGAATAGTCGGTTGGTGCGCTCATAGAATCGAAGAACTTAATTTTGACGCAAGAAGGATAATAAGACCGGCGTATAAAAATGTGACTGAACCTCTCGAATTTACGGCAATGGAAGACAGGTAAAAATAAAAAAATTTTAAAAATAAAGATAATAAGAAAAATAATAAAAATAAGAAACTGTCAAAATTTGGATTTTTTACATGCTTGAAAAAAGAGCGATTTATGTTAATATAAAATCATAAACATTTTAATTAAGGTTAAGTATTATGAAAAATTCTGAAGTATTTATGGAAGGAGTATGGAAGAATAATCCTACTTTCGTGCAAATTCTTGGAATGTGTCCAAGTTTGGCGGTAACAAGCAGCGTAATGAACGCTATCGGTATGTCGGTTGCGACTATATTCGTTTTGGTTTGTTCTTCCGCTTTGATTTCTATCTTAAAAAAAGCGTATGCAAACGAAGTTAGAATAATGGGTTATATCGTGGTTATAGCCGCTTTCGTTACATTAACCGATATCATAATGAAAGCTAAATTTTATACTTTATCTTTGGCTTTGGGTCCTTATTTGCCTTTGATAACGGTAAACTGCATTATATTAGGAAGAGCGGAAGCTTTTGCAAATAAAAACGGAATAGTTCCAAGTATAGCGGACGCTTTAGGAAACGGATGCGGATTCTTTATGGCTTTGGTATTGCTCGGTTCTATAAGAGAAATAATCGGAAACGGAACTTGGCTCGGTTTCGATATAGTAGGTTCTATAAGAAATTTTGTGGAATCTTCTATTCCTTTCGCCTTAAACGCTTATAACGAGATAACCACTCCTTGGGTTGTTATGATTATGGCTCCGGGCGCTTTCTTTACTTTAGCGGTTTTGATAGCGATAAAAAGAACCATAGATTCTAAAAATTCTAAAAAAGCTTAATTTTGTAATAAATGAGAGGTAATTATTATGATAAATTTAATACTTTTATTCGTTGCCACAGTTCTTGTTAATAACTTCGTATTGACTAAATTTTTAGGGATTTGTCCTTTTTTGGGAGTTTCAAATAAGCTAGATTCCGCTATAAGTATGGGAATTGCCGTTACTTTTGTTTTAGTTCTCACAGCCGCCGTTAGTTGGATGATTCAATATTATATTTTGGTGCCGTTTAAAATCGAATTTCTACAAACTATACTTTTCATTATAGTTATAGCCGCTTTGGTTCAGTTTGTCGAAATAGTCATTAGAAAAACGAGCGAAAGTTTGTATTTGGCTTTGGGAATTTATCTTCCGTTAATAACCACAAATTGCTGCGTTTTAGGTTTGGCTTTATTCGGAGTTTTATATCAATACGGTTTTATAGAAAATATAGTATTCGCTTTGGGAGCGGGAATTGGATTTACATTGGCTTTGGTTATAATGGCAAGCATAAGAGAACGACTGCTTACAGCGGATATACCCGAAGCTTTTAAAGGTCCGTCTATGCCTTTTGTTACGGCTGGAATTTTGGCGCTAATATTTTACGGATTTTCAGGAATCATTAAGTAAAATATAAAACAGTTTAAATTAAGGATATATAATTATGTTTACTACTATTCTTGTTGCATCTATATCGGCTTCTTTAATAACTTTGATATTAGCCGTTATATTAATATTCTCTTCCAAAATATTCAAAGTGGAAGTAGACGAAAGAGTAACCGAACTTACCGAAATTTTGCCCGGAGCAAATTGTGGAGGTTGCGGTTTTCCCGGTTGCGCTCAATTTGCAAAGGCTTTGGTGGACGAAAAAGCCCCGCTTGACGGTTGTTCGGTAGGCGGAGCGGATACGGCTTCAAAAGTTGCAAATTATTTAGGAAAAGTTGCGCCTCCTCAAAAAGAGAGAACGAGAGCGTATATTTTCTGTCATGGACATAACGGAATTGCAAAAACAAATAAGGTATATAACGGAGCGGAAACTTGCGTATCTGCAGTTATGTCGGGTGGAAACAGAGATTGTTCCTACGGATGCGTAGGTTTTTATGATTGTATGAAGGCATGCGAGTTTGGAGCGATTATAAAAAGTGATACGGGCATTCCAATTATAGTGGAAGATAAATGCGTTTCATGTAATGCATGCGTTAAAGCCTGTCCTCAAAAACTTATAGAGATTCATCCCGTTTCTCAAAAATTCCATGTTTATTGTAAATCCAAAGATAAAGGTCCGATAGCCAAAAAATCATGCGACAGAGCATGCATAGGTTGTAGTATATGCGTTAAAGCGACTAAAGAAGGCGGAATGAAAATCGATAATTATCTCGCTATAGTCAATTATGACGATTATTCTCTTACAGACGAAAGCATAGCGAAATGTCCTACAAAAGCCATAACGGATGAAAGAGTAAATTCTGTAATCAATATTTAAAAGAAAAATTAAATTATAATTAAATCGCAGTTAAAAAATGACATATAAAAAAGAGGAGCTCATGCCCCTCTTTTTGTTTAATTTATTTAATTAATTTACTTACTTTAATTATTTCCCATTATTTCTCTGGGAGTTTGAATATATGAATTGCGTTCATTAATTCTTTCGATTGAGAGAATAATACATCCGCAGAAGCCGTAGACTCTTCTACTAAAGCGGCGTTTCTTTGAGTCGTAGTATCCATCTCTTCGATGGCGATTCTTATTTGGTCTATTCCGCTTTGTTGTTCGACTGCGCTATGACTTATATTTTGCATCATAGTGGAAGCTTCGTCAATTTTATTTTGAATTTCAACGAATATCGTTTGAGATTCTCTTGCCGTTTCGGTAGCTTTATCTATTTTATTATAAACATTTTCTATCAAATCGGTTATGTTTTTTACCGAAGTTTGAGTGGTTTGAGCCAAATTTCTAACTTCGGATGCTACTACGGCAAAACCTTTTCCCTGTTCTCCCGCTCTCGCAGCCTCTACGGAAGCGTTAAGGGCGAGTATATTGGTTTGAAAAGCTATATCTTCTATTATTTTCGTTATATCTTTAATTTTTGAACTTGCTTCATGAACTTCTTCTATATTTTTCGTAGTTTCGGATATTATATTTCCGGCATTTTCTATAGAATCTTTGGAATCCAATATCATTTTATTACCGTTTACCGAATCGTTGGAAGATTGTCTTATATTATTTGAAATTTCATTCATAGAAGCGGAAGTTTCTTCGATACTTGCAGCCTGACTTTCCGTTCTGCGTGATAAATCCGTGTTCTGTTCGGCTAATTCCTTTGCGGCAAAGCTAATTTGATTTGCAGATTCTTCGACTTTATGTATAGTATCTACCACTTTTTTTCTCATAGCGACGAAAGCGTTAGACAGTTCGCCAAGTTCATCTTTACGGAATATTTTTTGTTTAGTCGTTCTTAAATCTCCTTCGGCTATTTCTTTTGATAATGTCGTCAATAATCCCAAAGGAGTTGTGATAGATTTTATAAACAAGGTAATTATAATCGATATTATTATTATTGAAACTACGGCTATAATTATTATCGCTCTTGTAACTCTTACATTGTCTCTTTCTATTTCTTCGTTCGTCATAGATATTCCGATAATCCAAGGACGATAGTTCAAAGTCGTGTATGCGGCTATTCTATCTTCTCCGTTGAATATATAATCTATTATTCCCGATTTATTTTCAAAAGCTTTATCAAAACCTTGGTCTTTAGGGAAAACTGTGTTTATATTTTCTATCATACTATGAATTTTTACCGTAAGAGTTTCGTCTATACAGAATAAAGCTCCCGTTTCGCCTATAACGAGTTCTTCTATACGCTCTTTAATCAAAGTGCTCCAATCGAGCATAAAATACAAATAACCTACGACTCTATCGTTTGCGGTAACTTTGGATATTGCAGCTAAAGCCCATTCTCCGGTAGTTATAGAACGGGTTATATCGTCGCTAAAATAAGCGTCTCTTGGTCCTCTAATTTTTTCTCTTAAACTTGGATGAAGTGTAAATATATTTTGCCCCACTAAATTATCTTCGGCATTATTTTTCATCCTATCTGCTTTATTTATATCTATGCCTGAGTCGACTATAATATTTCCGTTTATATCCGTCAAACCCATATTTATAGTATAGTCATTGTCATTGTTATAAGTTCTTAATCTAGTTAATGCGGTTGCTCTCGTCTCTTCCGTTCTCATAGTCAAATAATTTCTAACGGGGTCGGATTTAACATATACTTCCGACAAATCTAATTGAGATTCAAACCAAGTATCCATTAAAGAAGCGTATCCCATTACGGTGTTTCTGAAACCCGAAAAAGTTATTTTATTAATAGTATTCGATACCATTACTCCCGTTACTATTACCAAAACAACTATTGATACCGTAAATAATGAAATTATTATAAGCGGCATTCTTACTTTTAAGCTTTGAAGTCGATGTAACATCTGAAAATCTCCATAAATATTAATATTCTAAATTTTATCGTTTACTATTTTCGGAAAAATAAATATAATTTTTATAACGAAAATAATAAATTTATTTTTTAAATAGACTGCATTATATAGGATATTTATACTGAAAGTAATCTATAAAAAATAAAACTGATAAAACTATTTCTATATTATATATTTATTTGCATAAAAATCAAATTTATTAATTGAGTAATTATCAAATATTATAAAATTAAATTCATATAGTCTATCTATTCTTATAAAAATCTATATGATTCGCTAACTCTTCGGGTAAAGGATTTCCTGTTTTTGTAAATTTATAATATCTGTTTTCAATTTCCAAAGCTTTTTTATTTCTGATATTTTTAAATCTATTTGCGATTTCGGCGAACATCGGCTGTTTTTCAACTTCGTCTCTTATATCCTTTGAAAAAGGAACTTGTCTGTATAATATATTTCTCACGACTCTGTTTAATCTCATTATGCCTTTGCTTTCGTATTTTATCCATATAAAATAATCGGATACAAAAACTTCTCTTAAATTGTTTCTGCATTTCTTTATTTGTATTTTTAATTTTTCTTTTGAATCGTCCGATAAATTTCTGTTCTTTTTATAGAATTGAACATAATCGCTATATTCGGAAGTTAAAGACATTTGAGTAATATCGTTCCAAGCGGGTCCTAACATAGTTTTGCATAATTCCCATCTGAAAGCTCCGATAGTCGGAATAGCCAAAGATTCTAAATATTCCGAAGTGAATATTGGAAATAATAATC
>CAZRYV010000023.1:2177-17322 GCA_964604385.1 uncultured Brachyspira sp. | reverse complement strand
TTATGTATTCTTTATTTTGCGATAACAATTCTAACGCTTTGTCTATTTTGTCAAACGAGAAATCTAAACGAGAAGATATTTCTTTTTGAACTTCTAACGGCGGAAGAGGGATTTTTATTCGTTTAATTTTTTCTTTACTAATGCCTCCAATCAAACCTTGTATATTTGAATTAAATTCTTGTAAGAAATAATTGCTTTGTAAATAATAATAAATAAATTTAGGGTTATCCTCTATCGCTTCAAAACAACAAAGCTTATTGCCAAAACAAATATCTTGAGTTGTAAATCCTATTTTTCGTCCAGCGCTTCCGCCTTCTATACATAATAAAGAAGAATGAGATTTTGCTATCTTAAAATATTTTAAATCGTTAAATGGAATTTTTACGCCGTTGTCATAATTAATTATATTACCAAAACTTATATCCTTTGTCCCGATATAATTTAATCCATCTTTTAATCCAGTGAAATTTTTCTCTTTTTTTTGTTTATTTATACTGTTGCCCGTGTAAATATTGCAAACATCATTTAAAGTTTTTATTTGCCAACCGTTGGGTAATTTATTCATAATTTGATTATACAATTTTATACGATTATAATCAATGATTTTATTTATGTTAAAATATTATAAAAAATTTAACATATTAATTCAATATGTTAAAAAAATTAAAAAAATTAAAAAAATTTAACATATTCCCTTTTTAAAAAGTTCAAATAATTCAATATTTACATAGTAATTTATTCTACCTAATTTTATACATCTTAAAATTTTGAGTTTTTCACAAATTTTAAGATGCTTTGAAGCCGTTTGTCTGGTAATATTAAGTTTTTTAGTTATAAAATCTATTTTAGTATAAGGATATATAAATAAAGCTTCTATAAAATCCTTATTATATATTTTTATATCATATTCTTGTAAAGTTTTACTCGCTTTTTTCATTAAATCTTTTATGTTTTTTATAGCTACAATAGTATTTTTTGCAGTTTTTTCTATACCGTCAAGAATATATAATATCCATTTTTCCCAAGCATTATTATCATGAATTTCTTGTATTAAATGATAATATTTTTCTTTATTTTTTACTATATACCCGCTTAAATATAGAATAGGCATATCTAAAAAACCTTTATAAACGAGATATAAAATATTAATAATTCTACCTGTTCTGCCATTACCATCATAAAAAGGATGTATACTCTCAAACTGATAATGAATGATAGCCATTTTTATAAGAGGGTCAAAATCTTGTAAGCTGTCATCATTTATGTATCTTTCTAGATTTGTCATTAAGCGAGATATATCGTCATAATGTTGCGGTGGTATATGCCTGATTTCTCCCGTATTTGGATTTTTTAATATAGTTCCTAATTGTTTTCTAAAGCCTGCATTATTCCTTTCTAATAATTCTTGAATTTTTAATATATGAGAATTAAGTAATAATTTATCTTTTTTTATTAAATCGAAACCTTTTTTTAAAGCCAATTCATAATTTTGAACTTCTTTAGCTTCTTGTGTAATTTTACTTTCATCAATTTTTACTAAAAATAACTCGTCATGCGTAGTTATAATATTTTCTATTTCACTTGAATCTTTTGCTTCCTGTAATACTAAAGAGTTAATTAAAATATTTCTGTTAGGAATAATTTTAGCAAAACCGTTAAGTTCGCTCAAAGCTCTTGACGCAGATATGAGTTTTTTATATATATATGCGATGATATTTCGATATCTATTGGCAACTCTTTTGGTATAAATTCCGACATTAATTTACCTAATTAAAAAATTATTTGTTAAAAAATATAAAAAAATTTAACATATTAAAATATTTTTACAACAGTAATAAAATATATACTTTTTTATTCATCCAAAGAAATTAAAACTTCACGGGGTTTGCTGCCATTTTCGGGACCAACTATTCCCTGTCTTTCCATTATCTCCACTATTCTTGCCGCTCGATTATATCCTATTTTTAATCTTCGCTGTAAAAAAGAAGCGCTCGCTTTTCCCGTTCTTGCCACAAGTTTAACTGCATCTTCCCATAATTCTTCGTCAAGTATATCTTCTTCGTCCGAGTTTCTGTCATCTCCATCGCTTCCCGCCAAAGCTGCTATTAAACTTTCGTCAAACATAGGAGACATTTCTCCCGATAGATAATCCACTACTTTTTTAACCTCGTTATCCGAAACAAAAGCGCCCTGTATTCTTTCGGGCATTTGACTTCCCGAAGCGCAAAATAAAGCGTCTCCCTTGCCCAAAAGCTGCTCCGCTCCCGACATATCGATTATGATTCTCGAATTGGTTTTATTAGGAACTTGGAAAGCTATTCTCGTAGGCAAATTAGCCTTAATCACCCCCGTTACAACATCCGCCGAAGGTCTTTGAGTGGCGATTATCAAATGAATTCCAACCGCTCTGCTCATTCCCGCCAAACGCGAAATTAAATCTTCAACCTCTTTTGAAGCAACAACCATTAAATTATGTAATTCGTCTATAACCAAAACTATATAAGGAAATAGTTCTAAAGGTTCTCCGTTGAATTCTGTTTCACCTTCTTTTATAAGTTGTTTTACTTTTTCGTTGTAAGTTTTAACATTGCGGACAAAAAATCTCTCCATTCTCTCGTATCGTTTTTCCATTATATCGACTATATATCTCAAAACTATTGTGGCTTTTTTCTCGTCCGAAACTACCGGCGACATTAAATGAGGTATTCCGTTATATATTGAAAGTTCCACTCTTTTTTTATCAACGAATATAAATTTAAGTTCGTCAGGTCTAAACTTGTATAAAAGCGAAAGAATTATAGTAGACAAACAAACACTTTTTCCGCTTCCAGTCGTTCCCGCAACCAAAAGATGAGGAGCGTCCGACATATCTGAAACGACATTATTTCCGTAAATTCCTTTTCCCAAAACGAAAGGTATATCCAATTTTGAATTTCTAAAATCGGCGCTTTCCAAAACATCTCGCAAATAAACGGCATTTCGCACTTTATTCGGTATCTCTATTCCGATAACGGAGCGTCCGGGTATTGGCGCTATTATTCTGACGCTCTCTGAAGCCAAAGCCAAAGCTATATTGTCCGTAAGATTCGCTATTTTTGAAACTCTCGTTCCCGCCGCAAGTTCCAGCTCATATCTCGTAATAACCGGTCCTCTCGAAACTCCCGTAACTTTAGCCTCTATATTAAAATCAAGCAAAGTGTTTTCAAGTTGCATCGCCGTCTGTTTTATCGATTCCATCATAGCGTTATCGTTAATTGGAATCGCTCTGTTTAATAAATCGAAAGGCGGATGTTTATAATGCTTATCAACATATTTTGTATCGAAATTTGACTGAATTAAATCAAAATCTCCGCTGTATCTTTTAATTATGGCTCTGTGATTGCCGTTTATCGTATTGATTTTTTTATCGGATTCTATATTTATAAAAGAGGCAGATTCGTTATTATTTTCTTTTATATCTTTTATGTCTTTAAAATTAATATTTGTATTTTCTATTCCATAGTCGTTTTTTGTATTTTCGTCATTAAATATATTTTTGTTTTCGTCTATAAAATTGTCGTTGAATTCTTTTATCTGCACATCTTCAATATAATTAGAATTATTATACAATTCTTCATCGTCCAAATCAAACTCTTCCAATTTATAAGCCATGTTGTCATTATTATAATTTTCGGGTATATGGTCGGAACGATTATATTCTCTCTTCGAAGCGTATCCCATATCGAATTGAAAAGGCTTTCCTGAATTATTTGAAACGGAAATATATTCTTTATTGTTTGTCTCTTTATTTTTATTAACCATATTTCTTAATTTTGAAAGAATATCCTCTTTTTTGCGATTCATATCTTCTTTATTTTCTATATTTTCCGTTTTATTATTGTCATATTCAAAATTTTCAAAATTTTCAAGATTATTATTTTTATTTAAATTATTATTAAAATTATTTGAATCAAAAGAATTATTTAAATTATTAATTTCCGAATTTTCTTTATATTTTTTTCTAAACAAATATTCGCTGTAATCGTCATAAGTATTGTTATTGGCTTTAATAAAATTGTCGGTTTTATCGAATCTTGCTCTCAAACCGGCGGAATCTTCGTAAATGGCTCTCTTGAAATCGGACACTCTCGCCCTGTTAATATTTAAATCTAATACCAATTCTTCGTTATTAATATCGTTATCAACATTATTATTAGCAACATTATTATTCAAAGAATTTAAAGAATAATTCTGCAAAAAATCGTTATTTTGTCTGCCGTTATTTCCATTTTTTTTATAGTCGTTTCCAAATATTGCCCTTGCCAAAGAACTTCCCAAATCCTCTTCTTCGCTTTCCATAGCGTTCACATTAAAATTATTGCTTTTTAAACCGTCTACTATATTGTCAATTTTTTTATCGTTATTGTGGGAATTATTTATATTGTTAAAAAAGTTTTCGTTTAAATTATTGGAAGTATTTTTTCTTTTTAATTCTTCTTTGTTTAATTCTTCTCTGTAATCGTTTTCGTTAAAATTATTGGAATTTGAAAAATCGTTTTTAGATTCTTTTATTTTCTCTATGAACGGAATCGAGTTAAAATTAATTTCGGGAATTTCTTTTTTATAAAATATCGGGATATAATCTTTGGTTTTAAATTTTTCTTTATCGTTAGTTTTATTTGTTTTATTTATATTGCCTATGTTTTTGGAATCGATTATTATTTTTCTCTCCAAATCTTTTATTTTTTTAAAATCAATTTTACTAAAGGCATTTTTTAAATAATTTATTAAATCTAATATTGAAACTTTGGAAAATATGATTGTCAAAATAATCAATCCCGATACTATCATTATAAAAGCTCCCGTTTTCCCAAATAATGAAGTTAAACTCTCTCCTATGGCAGCGCCCATCATTCCACCTTTTTTATAGTAGACGATATTTCCAAAAGATATGTCGAACAGAACGCTTAAAAGTATCATCAAAATTGAAGAAGCCAAAGCGGATATTGGAATTTTGTTTATGGAATTTTTAAGTATAATGTTAATCCCTGCATATACGAAAAACATCGGAAAAATAAAAGAAGAATAACCGAAAGCCAAAAAAGAATTAACGGATATATAAGCTCCGAATATTCCAAGTATATTTTGCGATATATTTTCGTTCAAATTTATATTTTCCTTATTTAAACTAAAATACGATATTAATAATATTCCTGCAAAAATAAAGCATAAAAAACCCGCTATATCGAATATGGGATTTCTGTTTTTATCGTTAAACTTATTCATAAATAACACTCCGTCAATTAACCGCGATATTAGAAAAATATAAATATACGGCGATTCCAACTATCATACAGTAAAAACCGAAATGAAAAAATTTTCCTCTTTTCAAAAATAATAATAAAAATTTTAAAGCTATAATTCCAAATACGAAAGATGTAATTAGTCCAACTATGGCGTAAGTAATATTGAAATCTTTTAAATCTTTCAAAGAGAGAAGCAAAGCTCCGAATATGGCGGGAAGCGATATTAAAAATGAAAATCTTCCTGCAAAATCTCTTTTAAGTCCCAAAAATAATGCTACGCTAATAGTCATTCCCGAGCGAGATATTCCGGGAAAAACCGCTATGGCTTGAGCGATTCCTATTATAAAAACATTATAATAAGTCGTAGTCCAAATATCTTTTTTTACGATTATTTTATCGGTATTTCTAGTAAGCAGAAGTATGGAACCTGTTATTATAAGATTTAATCCGATTCTATATAAAGGCAAATCGTTTAAATATTTCTCCAAAAAAAGTCCCGCTATAGCAATCGGTATGGAGGCTATTATTACCATAAGGGAGATTCTAAAACCTTCATCATTTTCGCTCGAATATTTAAAATCTTTTAATCCTAAAAAAAATCCTTTAATCGCTTTTATAATATCCTCTCTAAAAATTAAACTTGTCGCCAAAAAAGTTCCAAAATGAAGAGCTATTTCAAACGAAAGTATATTTTGAGTTTTAAAGTCAAGAAAATATTCCGCTATTCTCAAATGTCCCGAGCTTGAAACGGGCAAAAATTCGGTAATTGCCTGTATGAATCCTAAAATTATGGGTTTTATCATAAAACTACCCCTATTTATATTTTTTCGGATTTTAATAAAAAAACAATAGGAAAAAATTATGTAAACTAATATTAAACTATTATATAAAAAAATGCGATAACTAAAAATAGCTACCGCATTATAATTCTTTATATTTTTATTATTTTATTATTTTCTTTATTTTAGTTTATCGTTAAATAATTAAAATAAAATCAAATAAAAAATAAATTAATCGTTTACAAAATAAAGACTGATTTGTCCTCCTATATCGAAAGCTCCCAAATTATTTTTACTAAATCTATCGTCTTTAATTTGAGGACCGAAATCGTATCCCATATAGAATCCGATTCCCGCTGCGGTTTCATCGTTAAAGAAAAATAAATAATCAAAAGTCGCTTTAATATATGGAATGAAAGGATTTTTAAATTTATTTTTTATGGAATTGAAATCGTATTTTATATCCGAATCTACTAATTGACTATTAACTTCTTTTTTGGTTTTTTCGTTTCCCGATACAAGCAATTTTATTCCGCCTCCTATTCCTATATAAAAACGAGCAACATTAAATTTTGGCAATAAACCGATATTTATAGTATCAAAATAATAACTTGTGGCAATTTTTTCATATTTAGAACCGACAAGTTTATTTTCATTATACGAAAATACTTCTCGTTTATAACCCAAATCCAACGCTACAGAAAATCCCATATAATCGTCAAAACCCAAATAAAAACCCGGCGTTATTCCAACTCCGAATTCAAAAGCCGCTTTTCCCGATGACAATACTCCGTCATTTTTATCGGCATCGGCATTATGAATCTGACTTTTTTGAGAGATTGAAGCTCCCAAAGGAACTACTAAACCTATTCCCGGTTCGAAATCCCAAGCAAATAAATTTGACAACCATCCCAAAGAAATTAAAAAAGATATGCTTAATATTTTTCTCATTGTAAAATCCTCCTTAAATATAATCAATATCTTCGATTATATTATATAATATCGTAAATAAAATGTCAAGTATTAGTAAATAATTTTTACTAAAAAATTATAAATTTAAAGTTTTATTTTCTATATTTTGGAATGCTCGGCAATATATAATCGAATAAAGCGTAACTTGCCATATATAAAGCCTTTTCATCCGAAGGATTTATGGCATTAATATTGATTTTATTATTTTTTATATATCTGTAAGACTTTATTATACCTTTATCAAAATTTCCGTATAAATATTTCATAGTCGTATAATAATCGCCTGAAGAATTAGCGGAATATGTAAACATTAATTTTGTATCGTTTCGTCCAAATAAATATCTAAATATGTCTATATTATTTGCCGGAGATAAGAAAATATCTTCTTTATCGAAAGGTTTTTCATTGGTATATTTTCCTATATAATGAGTAGTTAAAATATTTCTTTTTGAATCTATTTTTGCCGATTGAACCGCCAAAGATTCTAAAGCGTTATAAAAATTGGTTTGAATTTCCGTTTCTATTTTTATTTTTCCAAGATTTAATATATCTTCGGAAGAATATTTTAATTCTCTGATTTTGATAACATCGGCATTCTTAAAGGCGTCCAAATATGCAAAAGGAACGGTAAATAAATTTGCATAAGAACCGGTAATATATATCGTATCGGCTCTCGCAGAATCCTTAATCATAGCGGACGACAACATTCCGTTTTCAATGGATTTCAAAGCTTTTATTCTATCCTCCGCTTTATCAACATTTGTAAAAGATACTAAAAATTCGTTTAATTTATCTCTGTCGATAAGTTTTGATTTTTTTACTTCCGCATCCCCGACAACATAACTATAAGCGGTATATTTAGAATCTTCATAAGAATAGAATATAAACATAGTATTTGTATTTTCGTTTGAAAATATTTCCGAAGCGGTTTTTATATTATTTTCAAAATCGCTTTCGGGAACTCTTATTTTATTTAAAAGTCCGTATATATAACTTGAATTCGTTTTATATAAAGAATAGAATCTGTCGGCAAAATCGGATACTGTTTCGCTTTCAAAAATATATTGATTGGCATAAATATAATTCATCGCTTTAAATATATCGCTTTGATTTGTAGCCTTATTGTCTGATATGGTCTCGGCTATACTTATAATATCGTTTGCATTAGTTATAGAATTTATAAAATTCGTTATATCGTTGGTAGACGCTTTAGAATATATCAAATTATATAAAATGGCTATTTCCAAAATTTTATTTTTATATTCTCCTTCGACTCTGCTCGCTATATGATTTAAATATCTAGTAGAATCCATATAATTATTTTTTAAAGTTTTTTGAGCTTTAAGAAATCTCGATAAAGTTATCGGCGTAAAATATTCGTCTATCAAATCGTAGGTTTCGTTTGTATATAAATACATAAAATGCAAAGCTCTGTTCGCTCCTCTAATCGCTCCATCTTCTCCCAATCTTCTATAAACGGGAAGCATAGCCTTCATAAATCTGTAGGCGTTCGAGTCGCTTATATTGCTATAAGATTGCGAGAAAAATTGATAACCTTCTTCGGAAAGAATATAAGCCGTATTTGTGTCTCTTGCTTTGTATCTGTCCTCTATTATTTTTGCATAATTAAACATTTTTTCATTATCGCTTTGAGAATAACTTATAACATTTGAAATCGTAGACAACGAAGGATTTTTGGAATTAGAATATGAATTATATAATCTAGTTTTAAATCCGTAAGCGATATTCGATAGCGAAGTCATGCTGTTGTCGGGTTTTCCGTATACGGTAAATAAATTTCCATCAAAACCTCTCATACTCTCTTCCAAAGAATTTGTAACTATTCTTCTTAAATAATTGGTGTAAAATAAAATTCTAGATTCTCTGTTTGAATTGCCAACTACAAAAGCCATATTGTTTATTTCTTTTAAAAGATTTTTGTTTTTATCGAAAGTTTCTTTATCGGAATATATTATATATAGATTTTTATTCATTATATTTGAAATATCCTCGCCCGCAGCTCCCGTTATATCGACTATTAAAGGAACATAGGAATTGGTTATAATATCTTTCAACTCGATAAATTTAAATATTCTTCTTCTGTTTGTTCTATTATTTCTATTGGTATCATTAGCGTTAGTCGAATTTTGTAAACCGTTCGTATAAGATACATTATAGGCTCTGTATTGATTAGTCTCGTTCGAATAATCGTATTGAGAGATTGTATAATTTGTGGAATTGTTAGAAATCGTATTATTTGCAGAACTCATACTATTTATATTTTTTTCATCGTTTCTGCTCGCTCTGAAAAACGAAAGAAGTCTATTGTCTATATAAGCCGTTTTCGGAGGAAGCATATATTCTGTGGAATCGAATAATTCCCTCACAAAAATATTCGTATCGCTTATTTTAAGAGGACTCTCTCCGATATGGGAAACATATTTTTTAGTTTTAAAATTGTCGTTGGTTTGCATATAGAAATAACTTTTATTATTTTCTCTTACGAATCTATAACCGAAATAAGTATCCCATACAAAAGTCTCGTCTTCTCTCATCGCTTTATCTATATCTTTAGGTTGAACATCGCATATAACTATATGTTCTATCGGCGTATTGTCGAATTTTTTTATCGCTTCTTCTTCGTATTTGGTAATTTCTTTTAAATAGTATGCTTCTTTTTTGCTGTCGTATGAAGAGGACACGGAATCCAAATATCTTCTATAAGAATAAAGAACATTGTCATAGAGTTCGTAATAATCTTTTAAATAATAATTATTCTCGCCCAAAGTATATAATCTGTCGCCCAAAAAATTTCTTCGCATCTCTATAGCATCGAACATAGCGAGTATATTAAAGCTTGCATCGGGATGACTATCTCCCAAAAATTCTATTACCTTATATTTTGCCTGTTCTAATATAAAATTATTGTCTTCTACAAAAGTTATCATAAATACGCTTTCTCTAAGTCTTCTGAGTATTCTAAAAACATATTGTATTGGATAATCCAAACTGTCGGGGTATATTTCTCTATACTTTAAACTAAAATCTATCAATGTAGTCAAGATGGCTATCTCTTCTACCGCAAACGCCGAAACTTGAGCTTTAGAATATGCCGACATATATTCTCTAGAGGCTTCTTCGATATATCCTGCAAGTTCGTAAGCTTTAGCCAAATTATACCTTATTATTATTTCAGTTTTTAAATCTACGGGAAAATTGGAATTTGAAGAGAGTATATATTTATATCTGTCTATTGAATCTTTAAGCATATTAAGTCTTTGAACATTGACATCATGCCCGCTCATATCCAAAGGGTCGTCTCTTCTTTTTCTGAATCTCGAATTATCGGCTTCTGTAGTCAATTTTAACGCCATTATATATTGAAAAGCAGCTATATGGGAATATAATAATAACCTGTCTTTGGAACTTACCGAATTATTTGTGGATAATACCTGCAAATTTTTAGAAGTGTCGAATAATTCTTTAAAAAACTCTCTCTTGATTAAAGTCAAATCAGTTTGAGATAAATATCTTAAATATAAAGAAGATAAACTCAAATAATTTTTCGCATCGTTCTGAGCGTTCTCGTAAGCCAAATTAGGATTATTTTCCAAAGCTTTAGAATCTATAGTTTTTCTATATTCGTCTATGGACGCCTTAAAAGATATTATGGAATTTGAAACGGAACCCTGTCTATAATACAAATATCCCTCGTTATTATAATATGTCGCAAGCATTAAAGGTTTTATTGATTTTTTCGGAGTATCTTTCAAAATATAATTCTTATACGAAGATAAAGCCTCTCTCGAATCGGAATATCTTCCCATTTTTTCGTATAACTCTTGATATATCGAATATAACATTTGCTGTTTATCGACATTAAGAGGTTCGCCCGGTATATAACCTCCGAAAGAAGCCAAACCAAAATTAATTATATTTATATCGGTTCCGTATATTGTTGCGCTCAAATAATTCGGAGTATAAACGGAAGAATCCAAACCGTCTATTTTTTCTTTAACATTGTCGCAATATATCAAAGCGTTATTATAATCTTCCAATTGCAAATAACATGCCGCAAGCAAAAGTTCGTTTAATTCGTTTTGATTTACATTTTCTTTTGTAAGTTTATCTCTTTCAATTAAAGATTCTACGGCTTTTTTATAATCTTTCTGTTCTATGGCGGCAACCGAGGTATAACCTACGATTTTATATATAGCTTCCTTGTCTCCCAATTTTTCAAATAGATTCCGCGCCGTTTCATATTCTTTATAGGCGTTTTCTATATCGTTATTCATCCAAAGAGAATATCCGTAAAAGAAATGATACCAAGCCTTACTCTTTTCGCTTCCAACCGTATTTAATAATATTTCGGCTTCCTTATATTCCGATGCTGCGTCCGAATATCTGCCGTTCATTAAATACGAATTGGCAAGCATTATCGATACCATATTTGGTTTGGTTTTAACTTTGCTTTTTGCCATTATTAGAGAATCTATAATGTCGCTTTCCAAATTAACATTTTGAAAAGACAATTTATTATAGCCGACATATCTATCGTTGTTTACATTATTGTCTCTATAACTCGGCACAAGTTCTATAATGCTTTTATAAGTTTTATCATCCTGATAAACCTGCATTTGCAATGCTTGAGCGAAAGTAAGCATTTCGGCTTTTTTAATATAGTAATCGGAATCATCGGGATAGAGAAATATTGCAAAATCAATATAAGAAACCGCTTTATCGACTATGGTATTGAAAGATTTATTTAAATATAAATAAAAACCGTCCTCTCTCAATTTCTCGCTTAAAACATATCTCTCCTTGCTGTATTGTTTAGACATTGCTATGCCGTAATATCTGTTCGCCAAATAATAATAAGCGTTCGCAAGTTCGGCATGAGCTTCATGGTCTGAATATCTCGAAGACAAAAGACTTTTTTCTCTTTCCGTTATTGTAATTTCAAGCGAATCTATAGTATTGTATGCTCTAAGTCCGCTTTCGATTAATCTCGATGAAGAGACGGTATCGTTTGGATTATAAATTAAAACTTCTTTATAATTATCGTAGGCTACCGCAAATCGTTCTTCGTTATAGGATTTATCTGCCAAAGATTTATAATAATTTGCAAGTATATTTTTACAATCTTGAGCTTCGTAAGTTGAATCGAAATTTTTACCGCCCGATGTCAAAGCGTTTTTAAATAAAATATAAGCGCCTTCGTCTTCTTTAGCCGATAAAACTTTAGCGTTCGCATAATAACCCAAAGCTCGCATTATGTCATTATCCGATTCGATATAAGGCTGAAATAAATTCGTAGCGTCATCGTAATTTCTTGATAATATTAATCCATCTAAATATAACAATCTCGCAGCCGCAGACAAAGGAAAATAAGGATGAGAATTTTCTATTATAAACTCGTAGGAAATTTTAGAATCTTTCAAAAAATCTTTCGCTATTTCCAATCTATCGGAAAATATTAAATCTTTTCTCTCATAAGGAGTTTTATACATATCATCAGGATATTTATAATTATTATCTTCGAGCAAACGATTGTATAATTTTGAAATTAAAATATATAAATCTTTATCAGTATTCAAATTAATTATATTAGTGAGAATAACGAGAGAATTTTTGCTTTCGTTTTGATATTTTTCGTTAGCCGATATATAACTCGCCCAAGCTATATTATTTTCAATGTTTCCGATATTGTTTGTTAAAAAATATTCGTTGGTATAATTTTTTATATAAAACCAATTCGTATCAAAATCGCCGTATATTTTATCCGCTAAAAAACCGAAAATAGTATCGCCATAACTGTTTACGAGAGTATTTTTTGCGCTTAAATAAATATCCGTTTTTTTATTGGTATACGATTCCGTCATTATATTGAAATACGCTTTTGCGACATTGTTTTCATCGTCTTTAAAAGGAAAATACTCAGAAAATCTGTATATAACTTCTTCTTTTTTCTCATAAGGCAATTCTGTAAAAGTATTATACATCGTTTCGGCATTATCGTCTTTTATAAAATACTCTTTCGTAGAACCCATAGTCACTATACTCGTTCCACCCGTATTCACGACATAAGCGCCAACCAAAGCGGAAGGATATGCCACATTAAAAGTAGTTAATTGAGTATCTTCCGACAAAATATAATATTGAGAGGTGCTTAAAGAATACGACATTAATCGTCTTTTATCGTAATAGGTTAAATTTCCGTCTTCGTCCGAATCTTTTTCTATTTCAAAATATATAATCGTATCGTTGTTATAAAAAGAAGGATTAAATTTCAAAGTTTTCGTGTCGGTTAAAATAGTTAAATTGGTTTTAGTTTCCAAATCAAAAATTGCAAGTTGCGAATAAGAATCTCCCGTTTTGGAAGTTATAAAAGTTATATATCTGTCGTCAAAAGAAAAAGCGGGGGAACTCGCCTCCAAATCCGAAATTTTATTTAATCCTTTGCCGTTCGGTTTCATAGTAAATAATTTTTTAATTTTTTCGTCTCTGTCGGATATGAAAGCTATAGTGTTTCCGTTATGAGATATTATCGGGTCGGTATCGTATCCTTTATAATCTGTAAGCCTAACTATTTTTTGTTCCAAATTTTCCAAATCTTTTTTCTTTTTTCTTATACCCACGAGATTAACTAGTTTGTATAAATAAATATCTCCGAAAGCGTCATCTCTAGTCGAAGAAAAAACCAAATATTTAGATTTTGAATCTACCGAAACGGAAGCGTCTATAGCGGGACTTCGAGTTAATCTAAAAGTTTCCAAATTATAAGAATCCACTGCGAATATATCCGTATTTCCCGCATTTTCTCTCGAGTAATAAATCCAAGTTCCTTCCCTGTCTATAACCGAATCCAATGCGGGATTATTTTCCCCTGAAGTGAGAGAATATCTTTTATACTCTCTTAAAAAAGGTCTGCTGTCAAATCTGTAATCGGCGCTCCTTTGTTTTGATGCGCAGGAATATATAAAAAATACGATTAAAAAAAACAATATAAATTTTACTTTCATAAAATACAAAAATAAATATTAAAACGATTCTAAAGCTTTATCAACAGAATCGTAAACTTCAAATAAATCTTCCAAATCTACAGTCTTCAATATTTTCTTGATAGTATCGGGAACTTGAGCGAGAACTATTTTGCCGTTTTTCTCTTTAACCTTTCGCATAATGGCTATAAATACTCTGATTCCGCTCGAACTCAAATACTCTATGCCCGATATTTCTAAAATTAAATTAATCGTTCCCGAATCAACCAATTCTTCCAATTCGGTTTCCACAGTCATAGATAATCCTACATCCATTTTACCCGACAAACTAACTACTTTTGCCTTTCCCATATCCTCAATTTTTAAACTCATATAATTATTTCTCCTTTAATTTTTATAAAATCTATAAAATGATTACGAATATCGATTATAACAAATATAAAAATTAAAGTCAATTAAACGCGGGAACTTTTATTAAAATAATTCGTCTAACCGTATATAAAAAATAATTAAAAAACAGGAGATAAAAATGAAAGGTAAATTATTAGCTACAATTATTTTAAGCATGTTTGCAGTGTCTACGGTATTCGCTCAACCTACGCCTCCTCCGGCAGGAAACGGTTATGCTCCGATGCCTCATGCACCGATACATGGACATGCGAGAGGAAAACGCGGACATATTCATGGAGTTCGAGGATTGGAATGGTTGAATTTAAGCGAAGAGCAAATAAACGAGATACAAAAAATTGATTATGATTACGAAATTAGAATAAGGGAAGCGGAATACAGAAAAGAAGGCGTGGAATATAAATTTAGATACGAAAGAGAAAAAATAGATTTAAATTTAAATACAATAAAAGATTTAATTAATCAGAAAAAGGATATTGAAAAAGAAATAGACTATTTAAGAATAGAAAAGGAAGTTACAATACTTAAAGTTTTAACTCCCGAACAGAGAGAACAATTGAGTAGAATTAGATATTATAGATAACCTTCTTATAAAAAAAGTAATTTGAATAAAGAGAGATTGTATATTTACAGTCTCTCTTTTGTTTTTATATTATAGTTCTGCTTTTTACCACCGTATTTTTAGGAATTATAACTATTC
>CAZRYV010000023.1:0-2077 GCA_964604385.1 uncultured Brachyspira sp. | reverse complement strand
TTTTATATTATAGTTCTGCTTTTTACCACCGTATTTTTAGGAATTATAACTATTCCGTCTCTTATGCAGTAAAATTCGCTATCTTGATGCTGAATTTTCTTTTTATTGATTATAGTCACTTCGTTTCCTATCCTAACATTTTTATCTATTATGACATTTTTCAAAGTGCATTTTTTACCGATTCCTATTTTGGGCAAATGTCTTACATTGAGTCTTTCTATATCTTCGCTGTTTTCGTAATAGTCGCTTCCCATCATAATAACTTTTTCCAATGTTGAGCCGCTTTGAATAACCGAACGCAATCCTATAACCGATTCTTTTATCGTGGCATTTTCTATTTTACAACCGTCCGCTATTATGCTCGAAGTTATATTCGCCTTTTCCACTTTCGATGCCGACAAATAACGAACATGAGTATATATCGGCGCATCCTCGTCATAAAAATCGAAAGGAGGTTCATTGCTTCCGAAAGAAATATTAGCGTCAAAATAAGCCTTAATAGTTCCTACATCTTCCCAATATCCCTGAAATGCATAGCTGAATACTTTATATTTTTTTATCGCTTCCGGTATAATGTCTTTTCCAAAATCTATCATCGAAACATCTTCCAAAAGTTCCTTAAGGACATTTCTTCTGAAAATATATATTCCCATAGAAGCCAAATATTCTTTTTTAGGGTCTTCTATATCAAACATTTTCTTTTGCTCTGCGCTCAATTTTAGAGAATTAAGAATATCGTCTTCTTTAGGTTTTTCATGGAAATTCGTTATCTGTCCTCTTTTATTAACTAGCATTACTCCAAAACCTTTTGCATCCTCTCTAACGACAGGAACCGTTCCAACCACTATATCCGCTCCCGTTTCGAGCATATGTCGATTCATAACATTATAATCCATACGATAAACTTGGTCGCCCGAAAGTATTAAAACATTATTAATAAATTCATTGTCGAAATGCGAAAGATTTTTTCTCACTGCATCCGCCGTTCCTTGATACCAATCTATATTTGTGTCCGTTTGTTCTGCGGCTAAAATACTGACATGTCCTCCCGAAAAGTTATCGAATCTATAAGCGTTGTAAATATGATTATTTAAAGAGGCGCTATTAAATTGCGTTATGACATAAATATTTCTAAGTCCGCTGTTTATACAATTCGACACGGGAATGTCTATCATTCTATATTGTCCTCCAAGCGAAACTGCCGGTTTTGAGCGCGCTTTAACCAAAGGATATAGTCTTGTTCCTCTTCCTCCTCCAAGTATTAAAGCGACAGTATTATATGCTCTCATAAAAAAACTCCAAAATTATTTAATTACATACTATTAGTATAATATAAAATTTTGCATTTTTCAACAATTAAAATTATTTCATATTGTTTTTATATTATATTAAAATGTTTTAGCGCATTGTATATTCCGTCATTATCTACGCTGTCCGTTATATAATCGGCAACTTTTTTAAGCCTGTCGTTTGCATTTCCCATAGCTATTCCTACGGCGCAATGTTCTATCATAGTTATATCGTTTCCGCCGTCTCCGAAAGCCATAGTTTCAGAAATATCGATTTTGTAATATTCTATAATTTTATCGACTCCTACCGCTTTTCCGCCGCCTTTTTTATTAATATCGGCGAATGCGGGATGCCATCTGCTCGATTCGCAATCTTTAAATATTTTTTCCATTAATTCTTTTTCTTTATTTTCGTCTACAAATATATTTATTTGCAAAATATTATCAATATTCTCTTCTACAAATTCATGAAAATTTTCGACTGCGGGGATTTCTATATCGACTCCTTCCGAAAGCTTTTTTACTTTATCGTCTATATAATTAATAAATATTCCATCGTTTGTCATTATTGAGCATGAAAATTTTTCTTCGTTTTTTAAATAATCAAGCAAAGAGATTATGGTTTCTTTACTTATTCCGTTTCTATATATTTCTTTATCTCCCACATAACAGTCATGTCCGTTAGCCGTTATATATCCGTCAAATTCCAAACTGTCCAAATTATTAACTTGCATTCTAATTGTTCCCGTAGCGATAAAAACTTTTATGCCTTTTTCCTTCAGTTCTTT
>CAZRYV010000022.1:0-17470 GCA_964604385.1 uncultured Brachyspira sp. | reverse complement strand
CCGACTATGCCGATTACCGTGCAGTCGACTCCGACTATTTTATTTGTTCTAAGACCGGCATTAATCAATCTTTCGGTTATATTGTTAATATATTCCTCTTTTGCATTGGATTTCATTACTACTATCATAATTATCTCCTTTTATTTAAAATGTTATTTTTATATTTTTTATAATTTAAATGTTTTTTTAATTTTTAAAATAGATACTTTGGCGCCTAAACGCCAAAAAATAGAAAGCCAAATCGAAGATTATAAGCTAAAGTGTTTTTAACATTAACTACCATAATTTTATTATACATATTTACAAATAAAAGTCAATCTATTATAAAAACGACTTTACAGTTTTTTAAAGCGCTTTTTAATTTATCTCCGCTCATTATTATGCTGGCATCCTCGTTTCCTATAACCAAATCACTTGAAAGTCTTCCTCTCGTTCTCCAAGCTACAACATTATACGGATTTTTACCTATAGCATTTTTAATATTTTCGTTTGTTAAATAAGAATTTGTAGAATAAGTTATATAACCGTTTGTAGAGGCTACATTTTTATTTATATAGGCTATATCGTATATTGCATTTCCGTCTTCGTCATAAACAGTCGGAAATAAAGAAGGATTAAAGCCAATATTTCTAGCGTCTATAACCAAACTGTCATAATCTTTTCCTCCGTCAAAATAAGTTACTATAGGTTCGGTTTTATAAGAATTAACGCTACTGATAAAATCTGAAATTAAATTATTGGTTATTATATCCAACGCCATAAGAACTCTAACACTCGTTCGAGTGGGATAAGAAACTCCCAAAAGTCTAGCGTTGTTTAGAGAATCCATGATTTTTTCCATCAAGTCTTTGTCGCTTTCCATTAAATTATATATCGTAAAATCGCTGTTTATAGAAACTTTCCCTAAAGTATCGTATAAAGTTTTTATCGTTTCTTCTTCCGCCTGCTGTTGCAATATTAAAAAAGCTTCAGGCTGCAATACTTTATCGGTAACCATATCGGCTGTGGCATCGGCATATATCGTATAGGTGGTATAATCTACCCTACCCGCTCCTGTATTAATCAATATATCGTCATTTACCGTATATGCGGTATATTTTGCAAAAAGAAATATATTTATAATAATAAATAATAAAACAATTTTAATATTCATGTAAACTCCAATATGCCATAATATTTTCGGATTATTAGAGAATTTTTAAATACATTTTTATACTATCTCTTTTCCAATTTTTTTAAATATGTCGACAAATTATTATAACCGTTATATCTTAAAACTTCATGCGCTTTAAGTCCTATCGAATTTGTCGCCAAATAATCGATATCTTTATAAATTAAATATCTCGCTACGCTTATTTTGGTGGCAAAAAATATGGCGTTCTGTCCCCAATCGTCTTTTTCGTTTATATCGACTTCAATGTCTTCTATTAAATATTTTATAACTTCTAAATTTTCGCTTTCAACGGCATACATTAAAACGGTTTTTCCAAAAATGTCTCTTTTATTAATGTCGCTTCCGCTTTTTATTAATATTTTAACAGAATTTAAATTACCGAATTCACATGCGTAAAATAAAGCAGTTTTTCCTTTACTGTCTGCAATATCCAAATTTAGAGCATTATTGTCGCCGTTATCTATATTTAAAAGCAAATTAATTATATAAGGATAATCCGCAGCCAAAATAAAAGCGTTTTCTCCGTTATAATTAGTCATCGAAACATCGGCGTTATTCATTAAAATATAATCAGCCAAATCGTAATATCCAAAAGAAACAGCCTTCATTAATAAAGTGTTTCCTTCATTATCTACTATATTTATATCGCCGTCTTTTTCCAAATATAAAGAAATATTCAATATCATATTTTTTATACTGTCTTTATTGTTTATTTTATCAAATACGCTAGGCTTTCTCGGAAGATTCGTATTTTGAATTTCTTCCTCTGAAAAAAGATAATTTTGAAAAAAAATATAAATTATGATTAAAAAATATATTCTCAATTATTCTCCGACAATATTATTTAATATTATTCAATTCTTTCAACATAAACTCCAAATCGTTTATAACTTTAATTTCTTCTTTTTGATTTCTTAAAACATAGGCGGGATGATATGTCGCTATCACGGGAACTTCTTTACCATTATTATTATAATAATGAACGGTATTCCTCGCTTTTCCGAAAGGAGTTTTCAAATCGAACTCGATTAAATTTCCAAAACCATGCCTTCCCAATGCGCATATTATTTTAGGATTAAGCGTTTCAAGTTGTTTTACAAAAAAATTCCTGCAGTTTGTTTTCTCCTCCGGCAAAGGGTCTCTATTTTCCGGCGGACGACATTTCAAAGCGTTCATTATATAAAAATTGTATTTGTTTATTTTAAGCTCGTCTATCCATCTATCCAAAAGTTTTCCGGCTCTTCCTACAAATGGAAATCCAAGCCTATCCTCGTCAGCGCCCGGAGCCTCGCCCACAAAAACTATATCGGGATTTTCGTCTCCCCTTCCGAAAACTACATTGAGTCTCGTTTTGCATAATTTTTCGCATTTTATACACTTTTTTACTTCCAAGTATATTTTTCTTAATTTTTCGTTTTTAATTTCATTATCATCATTCGTTTTATAATCGCTCATTTTATCGTTTGTTTTATTTATATTTGATTTGGATTTTTTATTTTTTAAAACAATTTTTTTATTTTTATCGCTATGAATTATATCAGAAAATTTGATTCTATTTTGTTGTAAAAAATATTCTTCCGTTATATTTATTTTTTTCATTTTAAATTATAAACCGCATATTATATTATTTGATAATTATTTAATAAACCTGTTAAAATCAAAAGTATATGAAACATAAAGCCCTACTCCGCAATAAAAACCGCTTGCAAACTGCTCGCAATAAATACTAAAATTCAAAGACAAACTCGCTTCGTTATTTAGCACCAAATAAATTCCGGGTCCCAAATGATTTAAATATAGGATAGATTTATTATAAAAATCATAGGCTATATGATATTCCAAGTATATTCCCGCCAAAGAAAAACCGAATAGCGAACCCGGATATACTCCGGCTGCAAATTTTAATCTTATCGATTCCACGACTCCTCTCGGGTCTTTAAAATACATAGGAACTTCAAGGTTTGCAAACATAGTAAAAAAATCTCCCAAACCTATTAAATAATGAAGTTGAGGATTAATTCCAAATTTCTGTTTTGAAGAGCCGGGAAATAAAAATTCAACAGCGCCGATAAAACCGTTAAAAAATTGATATCTCGGCATAAGCGAAAATTGAGGTTCTCCCTCTACTCCGACTCCTACTTTCGGTATATATGTAATAGGAAGGACTCTTGCAAATATGTCAAAATTTCTAAACACTCCGAAATTAAGCATTATCGGACTTGATAAAGTATATTCTTTGCTTCCTTTTTTTATTCTCGAATTATCTAAATATAAAGTGCCTCCTAGTCTTAAAGCTCCCGTCATTCCCGTATACATTTTATAAGGAAAAGAATAGGCAAGCGCCGATATAAATAAAAATAGTATAATATATTTTTTCATGCAATTTTCTTTATTATTTAATATTTACAATATAATACTATAATATATTATATAAAAAATATCAATTAAAATAATTATTTATATTAACAATATATTAATAAAATATTTCCGGCTCGGCTCTTCTCTCAAATTCTTCTTCGAGTTCATGCTGATGGTATAAATATCCTTCGTCGTCATAATATCTGCATTTTTCGGGGCATTTTTTTACGCAGGCGCCGCATTTTGTGCAAATACTGACATATTTCGTAATATCGTTAAAATCTATAGAACCCATAGGGCAAACATAAGCGCATATTTTACAGTCGGTGCATTTTGGAACATCCACTTTCGGTTTTACTTTTAATATGTCTATCGCATGTTCATGTCTGTCTCTAGGCATATAATAAGGACGCAAAGGCTCGTTCCCCCTCACTTTTATAGGATCTTTAGGAACTTCTTTAAGATTAATAATTTTATCCGATATTTTTTCGGCAAAATCAAAAGCTATTTCCATATCCTTTTCATCCGGTCTGTTTGCACCCAAAGTATAAGAAAATGCATGCTCGCCTATAAATCCGCCTCCCGCTATCGTTCTAAATCCGTTATCTTCCAATATGTTTCTTAACTCTATTAAAGAATCGTCAAAATTTCTATTTCCGAAAAGAACAACAGGAACTGCTAAAGCTCCGTTTCCCTTAATATTATTTTTGAGATACGGAAGCATTATATTCGGAACTCTGCCCGCATAAGTCGGCGAACCGAATATTACAAGTTCGTTTTCTTTAAATTCTAAAATTTTCTCTCTTCTTTTCGGCAAACTATAATTATACTTTTCAAAAGGGGCGTTTAATTTTTTCGCTATATTTTCGCCCAAAAAAGAAGCGATTTTCTGAGTGGTTCCCGTGGCGCTATAATATACGGAATAAACTTTATCGATATTCATACATTCCTCCATTTATTAAAATTAAACTGTATAAATTAAAGCTAAAATTAAAATCAAAGTTAAACTATATAAAAATTTTAATCGTCGAATTTCTGTCCTAATAGCTGCCCGTTTGCGTCTATATAAAGTTCCATCATATTATTTAATTTTATTTCGTATAGATTCCATTTTCTTTCTATTTTGGTTATAACGGTATTTGGATAAGTTCTGCGGACTGTATTTGCGACTGTTTGCGGCAATATTTCAAACGGGATTGCCACATAATTTCCGTCTATTTCTTTAAACTCTCCGTTTCTTAAAAATTCTATTTCAACTCCGTTCGATAATTGAACCTCATAGCCTTTTTTATCCATTTCGGCATATAGAATATTTACATTCGGAAAATATTTTTGTATAAACTCCAAAGCGTTTTGAGGAAGCTGTTCGGGAAATATATATATGTCATCCGCCAAAAGCAAAGCGTTAAATAAAAATAATTTAAATAAAAATAATAATATAAATATTTTTTTCATTATAAAATTAAAACCGTAAAATTAATATTTTGACAAATAATAATAAATAATAACAAAATTTTTATAAATATCAATATTTAAATTCTTAATCTTTTTTCTTTAATCACTATTTATCTTTCAAAAATATTCTCAATAACAATAAAATTAAGATTCATTAAGATTCATATTGAATTACAAATTATTTTTTACTATACTTTAAATAACGGTTTAATTAAAAATTAAAAGCAGAGGTATAAAATGAGTGAAAATATTACTTTATTAACCGAAGAACCTATTAACGATTCTGTTAAAAAATTGGTTGGAGAATGGGAGAATGTCGAAGGCAATCTTATAATGATTTTTCATGGCATTCAAAAGCATTACGGATATGTTCCAAGAAATGTGGCAAAATATGTGTCGGAAGAAATAAATGTTCCTCTTACAAGAATATACGAAATATTGACTTTCTATAATTTCTTTACTATGGAACCTCCTGCAGACAATCATATAGCCGTTTGTATGGGAACGGCTTGCTATTTAAATGGAGCAAAAGATTTAATAGATGAGGTAAAATCTAAACTTAACCTAAAAGGCAGCGAACAATATTCTGAAGATAGAAAATATAAATTGGAAGAAGTCAGATGCATAGGTTGTTGCGGTTTGTCTCCCGTAATTACTTTCAACGGAGAAGTTAGAGGAAGAGTAAAACCGGAAGATATTTCAAAACTTATAGATGATAATAATGAGAATAATAAAGAATAAAATAAATTGGAGCAAATTATGATAGAAAAATTAGATAGAAAAAAATTAGAAGAACATAGAATAAAAACTGAAAAAGAAATAGAGATTAGAAAAGGAATAGAAACCTCGTCGGATGACAAGTATCATATATTGGTATGCGGAGGGACTGCCTGCGAATCGAATAAAAGCGAAGAGATAGTCAAATTATTAAAAGAACATGCCGAAAAGAACGGAATCGGAGATAAAGTATTGGTTATAAAAACTGGCTGTTTCGGTTTTTGTAGTCAAGGTCCCGTGGTGAAAATAATTCCCGGAAGAGTTTTCTATACTCATGTCAAACCAGAAAACGCCAAAGAAATAATAGAACAACATATAATGCGGCAGAAACTCGTTTTAAAAATATTATATAAAGAACAGAGAGAACATAGGGATTTTAGCAAAGAGATTAATTTCTATGGAAAACAAAAAAGAATCGTTCTAAAAAATTGCGGTATGATAGACCCCGAAAATATAGACGAATATATAGGAAATGACGGATACAAAGCTCTTTCAAAAGTATTATTCGATATGAAACCAAAAGATGTCATTAAAGAATTGGAAACATCGGGACTCAGAGGAAGAGGCGGAGCGGGATTTCCTACTTGGAAAAAATGGAGTTTTGCAAACAAAATTGAAGCTGAACGAAAATATATAGTTTGCAATGCGGACGAAGGAGACCCCGGAGCGTATATGGACAGAAGCATTCTTGAAGGCGACCCTCATGCCGTAATAGAAGCTATGGTTATAGGCGGATATGCAATAGGGGCGAGCAAAGGATATATGTATATTAGAGCAGAATATGGGCTTGCAGTCGAAAGAGTAAAAATAGCTTTAAAACAGGCTTACGATTACGGATTATTAGGAAAAAATATTTTAGGAAGCGATTTTTCATTCGATTTAGATATAAGACTCGGTGCTGGAGCTTTCGTATGCGGGGAAGAGACGGCGCTTTTAGCTTCAATAGAAGGAAGCAGAGGAACACCAAGACCGCGTCCTCCTTTTCCTGCAGTAAAAGGATTGTTCGATTGTCCTACGGTAATAAATAATGTTGAAACTTTTGCAAATATTACAGCCATAATAAATAACGGCGGAGAATGGTTTGCCTCTATCGGAACGGAAAATTCAAAAGGCACTAAAGTGTTCGCCTTGACGGGAAATGTAAATGTATCAGGTTTAGTCGAAGTGCCTATGGGAACCACTATAAGAGAGATAATTTATGATATAGGCGGCGGAGTTCCTAACGATAAATTTGCAAAAGGCGTTCAAACGGGAGGACCTTCGGGCGGAATATTGCCTGAAGAATTATTCGGAACGCATATAGATTTTGATAATTTGGTTGAATTAGGCTCAATGATGGGTTCGGGTGGCATGATAGTTATAGACGAAGACAGAAATATGGTTGATTTTGCCAAATTCTATCTCGGTTTTTGCGTGGATGAAAGTTGCGGTAAATGTGTGCCTTGCAGAATAGGTGGCATGCAAATGCTTAAATTACTCGAAAAATTCACAAAAAGAAGGGCAAAAGAAGACGATATAGAAAAATTAAAAGAAATAGCTTTAACTATGAAAAAAGCTTCTTTATGCGCACTCGGAACTACGGCTGCAAATCCCGTTTTATCCACTTTAAAACATTTTGAAAACGAATATAAGGCGGGAATATTTGTTAGAAACAATTAAAATCTAATAAAAAAATTAAAATGAAGGATATAAATTATGATTAAAATAAAAATAAACGGTAAAAATTTAGAAGTGGAAGAAAATATTACAATATTAAAAGCGGCTAAAAAAATAGGAATCAAAATACCTACTTTATGCTATCATCCTGATATTCATCCGACTTCTGCTTGCGGTATTTGTATGGTTAAACTTGCAAATATGGGAAATAAATATGTCAGGGCATGTTCTATGCTCGTTGAAGAAGGAATGGATATTATAACTCATGATGCGGAAATAAATACCGTCAGAAAGGGAGTATTGGAACTCGTATTATCCGCTCACCCAAACGATTGTTTAAATTGCATAAGAAACGGAGAATGCGAACTTCAAATAGCGGCGGCCGATTTTGGAGTTAGAAATTCAAAATTTGACAATATAAAACAAAATCATCCGAGAGACGAAACTGCGGGAAGCATAGTTCTTAATCCTGAAAAATGTATAAAATGTGGAAGATGCGTGGTAGTTTGTCAGGAAATGCAAAGAGTTCATGCATTGGGATTCGTAAACAGAGGTTTCGACACATATTTTGCTCCCGTTGGAATTTCGCTTCATGATTCTACCTGCGTCGATTGCGGACAATGCGCTTCTCACTGTCCCGTTGCCGCAATATACGAGAAAGACCAAACGAAAGAAGTGCAAGACGCTTTGGACAATCCCGAAATTTATGTTACGGTTCAAATGGCTCCTTCGGTTAGAGTCGCTTTGGGAGAATATTTCGGACTTAAAGCGGGAGAAAATATAACGGGAAAAATATATGCCGCTATGCGTTTAATGGGTTTTAACGCCATATTCGACACAAACTTCGGAGCGGATATGACTATAGTAGAAGAGGCAAACGAATTCGTTAAAAGATTTACCGAAAGCAACGGAACCGCCACAATGACTACATCATGTTGTCCGGCTTGGGTAAAATATATAGAAGAATATTATCCCGATTTGCTCGATAATGTTTCTACTGCAAAATCTCCCCATATGATGCTCGCCCCTATGACAAAAACCTATTATGCGGAAAAGATGAAATTAAATCCGTCCAAAATATTTAATGTTTCAATTATGCCATGCACGGCAAAAAAGAACGAAATAAGGAAAAACGACACTATGAAATCGAGCGGTTTTAACGATGTCGATGTTGTTATAACGACAAGAGAGTTTGCAAGAATGATAAAACATTACGGAATCGATATTGCGGGAATAATGGAAGAAGAAGCGGACAATATACTTGGAGAATACAGTGGAGCGGGAACTATATTCGGGGCAACCGGCGGAGTTATGGAAGCGGCGTTAAGAACGGCTTATAATATAATATCTGGAACTAATCTTGAAAATGTGGAATTTAACGATGTGAGAGGATTAAAAAATGTTAAAAAAGCCATAGTAAAAATTTTAGACAACGATGTAAAAATCGCCGTAGTAAATGGACTTCATAATGTTGACCCAGTTATGCAAGAGATAAGAGCTGCAAAAGAGAAAGGCGAAAATCCTCCTTATAATTTTGTAGAGGTTATGGCATGTCCCGGCGGATGCGTTGGAGGAGGCGGACAACCTTACGGAACTACAAACGAGGTAAGAGAAGACAGAGCTAAAGGCTTATATACGGAAGATAAAAAAACGGTTAAACATAGATGCTCGCATGATAACGAGAATATAAAAACGCTTTATAAAGATTTCTTGGGAAAACCTTTGGGCGAAAAATCTCATCATTATTTGCATACCGAATATAAAAAAGCAGAAAAGTATAAAAAATAAAAATCAAATAAAAAATTGAATAAAAATTAAATAAAGTAAAAAACGGAGTTATAAAATAATATAACTCCGTTTTATAATTAAATTAAAATTCAAACGCTTGCCAATTTTCTTTTATTTTTAGTCAAAATCTGAATCAAAATTAAAATAGTTATAATCGATAATCCTATTATGTCGGTAATTATTCCGGGGTCTATCATTAATAAACCTGAAATTATAAAAAATATTCTTTCAATCCAAACGCATTTCCTAAAAACATATCCTTCCAAACCTGAAGCTACGCCGAACATACCTATAATGGATGTTATTATTATTTGTATAACTTCCGACAGAGATGTGTCTATCATAAGAATGGCGGGATTAAATATAAATATATAAGGAATTATAAAAGCGCCTATAGCCAATTTGCTCGCTTCGAGTCCCGTCTTAAAAGGGTCTGATTTCGCTATAGCGGCTCCAGCCATTGCAGCCAAAGCGACAGGCGGAGTGACATCGGCTATTATGCCAAAATAGAATACGAACATATGCGCAGCCAACGGTTCGAATCCCAAATGTATTATAGAGCTTGCGGCTATAGTGGAAGTTATTAAATAATTTGCCGTAGTCGGAACTCCCATCCCAAGTATTATAGAACTTACCATAGTCAATACGAGGAGTAAAATAGAAATTCCGCCAGATATCGACACCAATCCAGCGCCGACTTTCAAACCTAATCCCGTAAGAGTTATTACGCCTATTACTATTCCCGCCATAGCGCATGCTATTGCCACGCTGATTATATTTCTTGCGGCGTTGCAAAATACATCTATTATATCGCTTATCCCGAATCCGATTTTTCTTTTTCCCAAAATATCTATAATATTATTTATTATCGCTACAAAAACCGCAGATATTATTCCCATCAATCCCGCGTATATAGCTGTTTTGCCGAGAGCGAAAAATACTATTATAGTTAAAAGCGGAATAACCAAATAACCTTTTTTAATCAATAATTCACGGATTTTTGGAAGAGATTCTTTGGATAGTCCTTTAAGCCCCGTCTTTTTTGCTTCAAGATGAACCATTATAAATATTCCCGTAAAATATAAAATTGCGGGGATTATAGCAGCTTTTGCAACTTCCATATAAGGAATTCCCAAACTGTCCGCCATTAAAAAACTTGCAGCTCCCATTATAGGTGGCATAATCTGTCCTCCCGTAGACGCCGAAGCCTCCACAGCTCCCGCAAACTCGGGGCGATAACCTAAAGATTTCATCATAGGAATTGTAAAACTTCCCGTGCCTACCGTATTTGAAACCGAACTTCCAGATACCGTTCCAAACATAGCGCTAGTTAGAACGGCAACTTTAGCGGGTCCTCCATCAAAACCTCCGGCTATAGCGTTGCATATATCTATAAAAAATTGCCCGATTCCCGTTTTATCAAGCAAAGCTCCGAAAAATATAAATAAAAATATAAATGTTGCAGAAGCTCCAATCGGCGTTCCCATTATTCCCTCGGTATTGTAAAACAAATGAGAAACTAATCTTTGATAAGAATATCCTCTATGATTTAAAAATCCCGGAGCGTAAGAACCAAACAAAGCATAAATTATAAATACCAAAGAAATTATAAGAATCGGAAGCCCGACTATTCTTCGACATGCTTCGAATAATATTAATATTCCGACTATTCCGACAAAAATATCCAAAGCTGTGTAAATTCCCGCTCTTCTAACCAAAGAATCGAAATTAACAACGATATAACTCCAAGTTAAAGCTCCGACTATTGCAAAAATTATGTCGTAAAAAGGAAGTTTGTCTTTAGGCATATCTTTTTTCATCGGAAATAACAAATAAGCCAAAAGAATTACGAAAGCCAAATGCGTAGCCCTTAAAACCTGCGCCGTTATTTTTCCCGAAAGTATCGAATATAACTGAAACAAACAAAATATTGTCGATATGATTATGATTAAATATTTTTTCCAACCTTTATATCTTCTGTATCGTGATTCGCTATCATATTTGCTCATATAATCGTCTATTTCTTCGGCGGTTAAAATATGAATATGATGATTTTCTTTACTCATTTCTCCTCCTAATAAAATCAATGATTTAACAATTTAATTTAAAATATTTAATTTAATATATTCAAACAAAGATAAAATTTTATATTCTATTTTTATGCTTGTTTGCGGTTTAAATATTTTTTTTAATTCTATTTCACTTTCGTCAATTTCAATTTTATGATTGGCGATAGTTCCTACAAATAAATATAAATCGTCTATTTTTTTATTTATATCGCTTATCTCCGCATAATCGTCCGTAATTATAAATTTCTGTCCATATTCGGGTTCGGGTATTCCCGCTCCGTAAGAAACAAACCGAGTCTTTGAGAGAATAATATTTTTATTTTTAATAATATAATAATCTCTCACCTTGCCTTTATTTACGGAATGAATATAAGAAATTACAAACTCTTTACTTCTTATATTAAAAACTTTTTTATTTATAATCAATTTAGGAAATATGGGAATAAATAAAATAAACGATAATATAATAACGGTTAATGATATAATAATTTTTTTCATTTTACCTATTATATAATCCATTAACCGATTTTAAATTATCCGTAATTATTTTACTGCACATGATATCCTAATTCTTCGTAATATTTCACAGCGCCCGGATGAAAAGGAATCGAAATTCCCTTCGGAGCCTCTTCAATATTAAGTTCGTTTCCTTTCGCATGAGCCAAAGACAAATCCGATTGCTTATCAAATATAGTTTTTATCATATTATAAACTTCTTCTTCGGGAATATTATTATTAACGGCGATAGTGGCTTTAACCGCTATGGCTCTAGTATCCGTATCGACTCCGTTATATGTATCGGCGGGTATATTAACTTCCGTATAATATTTGTATTGAGAGATAATCTCGACAATCTGCGTATTTCCTATTGGAACTAAAGTCATATCGGCGGATAAAGATAATTCCTGTAATGCCGCGTTAGGAACTCCCGCAACTATAAAACATGCATCCAAAGTTCCGTTTTGAAGTCCGTCGCTTGATTCTTTAAATGAAAGATTTGATTTTCTGATATCGTTGAATGTCAAACCATATGCTTCCAATATTTGTTTGGCGTTAAATTCAGTTCCGCTTCCCGCATCTCCCACAGAAACTCTCTTTCCTTTCATATCGGCTATGCTTCTTATTCCGCTCGATTTCGTGGCGGCTATTTGAACGACTTCGGGATATAAAGTTAGTATTGCGGAAAAATTGCTTAAAATTTCCCCTTCGAACATATCCGTTCCATTATATGCGTAATCCATAACATCGTTTTGAACGAACGCCAATTCAGCTTCACCTCTGTTTATTAATCTTAAATTCTCCGCAGAAGCTCCCGTAGATTGAGCCGTAATATTCAAACCTTCTATATTATTATTCCATAGATTCGCTATAACTCCTCCAAAAGAATAATAAGTTCCGCTCGTTCCTCCCGTTGCAAACACATAATTTTTATTTGCGCTTTTGGAACATCCGACTGTCAATGCCATAAGAAGTGAAACAAAAATAATAAATACTTTCTTCATAATTCTTACCTGCCTTCCTTTATAATAAATTTTAATTTAATTACCGTATATAGTAATATATTTTGACATTTTGTCAATAGAATTTCATTAATGAATTTATCTCCTATCTATACTAATATAAAAACATATATTTATTATTAAAATATTCTATAATAAAAGATAAAATAACAAATAATTCTAATCTTTTATACAGAAACCTGAATATTTTTCTATATATCCTATCGGGTTATAGGATAATTTTGCTTTTCTAAGTCCCAAATCTCCGACATCTTGCTCTCTATTGACAAATTTAAATCTATCGTCTCTATTATTTTCCAAAAAGAGTTTATTTATGGCTTGATAGCTTCCCTTATAATCTCTATCTCCCCTTTCCGAGTGAATTACTATAGAATCTCTTAAACTTAAATCTCCTATGCTGTATGCCACAACTTTGCCGTCTATATAAATAACTCCGCCGACTATAAAGTTTATTTCATCCCAATAATCAAGTAAAGTTTTTATCATAATAATATCCGCTTCGGCTCTTATTTCATGCATTAATAATTTATAACCGTCAAAAGCTTCGCAGTCTTCGGTTGTCATCGAATTTGAAAAATTATTTTTCATCTCGTCTTCTTCCCATTTTTTTTCAAATTCAAATATTTCTTTAACCATACTTTTATCAATCGTTTTATATTCAAAATTATTTTTAATAAATTGATTGTAGAGATTCTTTTTGTTGTGAAATTTTCTTCCGCTTAAATTCATTAATTCGTTGAAATCGTATAAATATTCCCATTCGTCTCTGCTTTCCTTTATTTTTAAATTCGTTTTTTCTTCCAAATATTTTGCAAGCTCTCTCGGAATTCTTATTATACTTTCGTTTTCTCCCAACATATCGCATAAACATTTTTCTTTTAAAAAATTATACTTAAACCAATCTCCCACCGGCGCCCAATAAATCGTATACGGCGAACATTGTCTTATCCAAACCAACTCGTCCGTAAAAGCCCATTCGAGCATATAAATATCTTTAAGTCCGAATAAATTTATAAATGTATAATCGGCAGATTGAACGGGAGTTACTGAAAAATATTTTTGATATAATTCCTGTTTATCTAATGTTATAGGTTCAAAATTAAGCATTAATTATCCTTTTTCATTTTATTTTTTACTTTTATTTTTAGTTTTTTTAATAAATTTCTTTATCATTCTAAAAAATCCGCTTTTTTCGTTTTCGTCTTTAAGTATATATTTTAGCATAAATCTTAAATATGGATGATAAATATACATAGTTTCTTTTATTGTCATTTTTGTTTTATAATCTTCATAATATTCAAGAATATAAGTCCATAAAGTCATGCCCTCGTCTTCCGATTTTACTATCGATATTTCGTTGTTTTCTATTCTTCTAACTTCCGTTAATTGCTGATATATTTTTCTTTTTTTATAGGTTTGCATTATTTTTAATTTGCCTTTCTCTACTTTTTCCGTTTCAACCTGATACAGATACTTTACCCATAGCGGATAATTTTCATAATTCGTTAAAAGTTTATATAATTCGTCTTTGGCAATATTAAGAATTTGAGTTTTTTCTCTTGTAAAAGACGGTGGTATTCTGTTTCCTATAATTGATGGGACTATAATCATTATTCCCATTAATATCAACGGTATAAATATAAATATTGGGATTATATAAAGCATTATTTTCCTTTTTGTTATAATTTATTAAAGTTTTAAGGCTTATTTTTGCTTTTAATTTCGTTTATAAAATTTGCTATTTTTTTTAATATATGCTATATTATACTATATTAAAAATTAAATAAAAGGGTCTGTAGCTCAGTTGGTTAGAGCGTTCGACTGATAATCGAAAGGTCGGTGGTTCAACTCCTCCCAGACCCACACGGATTCTTTTAATAGCTTGGGGGTTTAGCTCAGTTTGGGAGAGCGGCTGTTTTGCAAGCAGTAGGTCGTGGGTTCGATCCCCATAACCTCCACATCAAAAACGATTTTTAAAGTATTGAAAAATATTTTAAAAATCGTTTTATTTTTTACGATATTATTACAGATATTTAAAATTTTTAGGAGAAAAATTATTTATGAAGATAAAATTTTTATTATTTATAATTATTTCTTTATTCGTTTTTCAAACCGTATCCGTTTACGCTTTAAATCAGGATGAAGAGACTCTTTTGGACGCTTCGATTTTCGGTGATGACGATGTAGTAGAAAAAATACTCGCAAAAAATATTAATGTAAATATTCAAGACGATGTTGGAAATACCGCTTTAATTTTGGCATCTATGGAAGGACATACTAAAGTCGTGGCTTTATTATTGCAATCGGACGCCGATAAATCAATCGTAAATAAGCATGGCAATAACGCTTTATTTTATGCGAAAGAGAGAAATCATAAAAATATTATTAAATTATTGGAATAAATAATTTTAATAAAAATAACTTTAAACGATTTATTTATAGAAATAGAATTTGAAAAATTAAAAGCTATAAAAAGCTGCATTTTTATTTAAAATTAAGAGATTAAAATAGATAAAGACAATTAAATGGAAATAATGATAAAACAACAGCATCTAACCAAAGCAAAAATGATAAATCTAGGTAGCTTTTATACGCCTAGCTTTGTGGTTAGAATCCTTTACAAAATGCTTTTAGATTCTATAAATCCTAAAAATTATATCTTGCTTGATAGTTCCTGTGGCTATGGAGCATTTCTAAAAACGCAAGATTTTAAGCAAAATATCGGCATAGATATTGATAAAGTCGCTTTGCAAAAGGCAAGAGAGAACCTTATGGATTCTACGCTTTTATTGCATAAAAATGCTTTGAGAGATGTCTGCCGTGCAAATTTCCATATAAAAGAAAATGACAAACTTATCATTATAGGCAATCCTCCTTATAACGATAAAACTTCTATAACGCAAAAGCGTTTGAAAAATAATCATTTAAGACATATTGACGAAGATTTAAATGCTAGAGATATTGGCATTAGTTTTTTGCGTTCTTTTGATAAATTGAGAGCAGATTTTATATGTATTTTACATCCACTGTCTTATCTTACAAAAGAGACAAATTTTAAAAGCCTTAAAAATTTTGCAAAAAATTATAGTCTAAAAGATTCTATAATCATTAGCTCTAATATTTTCTGTCCTAAATCGCTTGGGTATTTTCCTATCATTATTGCCCTGTATGAAAGAGATAATAAGGGAATGGATTATAATTTTATTTGTGATTTCAGTTTTAAAACAATAGAGGGCAAAGCATTTAGATTGACTGATTTTGATTTTATTGCAAAATATATTGATAAATATCCAAACAAAAAGCGAGTAGATTCTAGTAAAAAAGTAGCGATGTTTTATACACTACGAGATATAAACGCCCTTCGTCGTTCTAAAACTTTTATAAATAAAGATTGTGCCAATGCCGTGTATGTGAGTAAAGAAAAATACAGCCTTTATTGTTATATCGATGTGTTTAAGAGCTTTATTTCGCATATTCCTTATTATTTTGGAAACTGTGATATTTTAATTGATTTTAAAAAATTTAAGCTTCTAGAATCTAGCTTCATTAAAGCAAGCGAAAATAAGGCTATAAGTTTAGAGATAGTGCAGTATTTTAAAGATCTGTTAGGAGAGCATTATGAGAATTGAAAAATTAGAAAATCAAAAAAATTTTATAGGAATTCCACTTACTACCCAAAGTGGCAAAATAAGAATAAAAGAACGCAATAGCTTTTATGAATATGGATTGCCTGTGGCGACAAGGCAGATTCCATTTTGCTTAAAGCATTATATAGAATGGCAGATTGGCTACGATGTAGATAAAAGCGATAAAGAAAAACTTATTTTAAGTACCTTACAAAAAACACATTTTATAGGGGCAAATGGCAAAAATAAAGCTTTATACGAATTAAGCGAATTTTTATATTATTTTGCAAAATGGAGCATTGTTAGTAAAGATGAAATTAAAGCGCTTTGTGAGTTTTTATCGCATATTAAACAAGATGAATTTTTAGATTCTAGAAATGATTTAGAAATTCTACGCTCATATCCAAAAATAAAAGAGATTTTAGGTATAGAATTTTATGAATCACAAGTCAAATATCCACTTCTAGTGCATAAATTTAAGAATTTTAATATTCTCGTTGAAATTATCATTAAAGAAAAGCAAAGGGCTGTTGGAGTGCAGCCTATGCTTTATGTATGCTTCCCTATTACAGAGTTACAAACTAAAAATAAAGAAGCAAATCTTTTAAACAGAGTAGCCAAATCTAAAGAAAGTGCATATTTGATTTTAGAATCTAAAGATAAAGAATTTTTGCTGGAAACTTTTAAAATTTTTGGAATTTTAAGCAAAAATCATAATTATGATACTTTACAGATTCTACAAACGATAAAAAAGTCTTGTTTGAATAAGTAAAATAGCTCACAGATTACAAAAATGTTATTTGTAAATTACAAGCAAGAAAATTTTATATAAAGGAGCAAAGATGCAAAAAAGAAAATTGCAAGATATTGAAGTTAGTCCGATAGGTATTGGTTGTATGTGGTTTTCGCACGGATATGGCGAGATTCCAAGCGAAAATTATAGCATTGAGGCTATACAAATGGTAAAGATTTGAGTTTAAAATTTGAAAAATAAAAAACATAAAAAACAAAGGAGACAAAATGCAATACGCAAAACTAGGCAACACA
>CAZRYV010000021.1:2813-17474 GCA_964604385.1 uncultured Brachyspira sp. | reverse complement strand
TTTTTCTCTCGCCCTATAAGTTTAACATTAATATTATTATCGTTTATTACGCTTATTTTACCTATTGCGCTAGATAAAATAAAAAAGAATAAAAATAAAGATATGAAACAAAATTAAAAATTGGAGAAGATTTTTATGAAAGCTAAAATATATCCTACGATGATAACTCCTTTTAATCAAGATAGGAGTATAGATTATAATGGCGTTGCTGAAATTATAGAATGGTATATTGATAACGGATGCGATGGATTATTTGCAATATGTCAATCGAGCGAGATGTTTTATATGTCTCTTTCTGAAAGAGTAGAGTTAGCTAAATTTATAGTCAATAGAGCAAATAATAGATTAGAAGTAGTCGCTTCCGGTCATATAAGCTCTTCATTGGAAGCTCAAATAGAAGAAATGAAAGCCATAGCTAAAACAAATGTTAAAGCTATAGTTTTCGTAAGCAATCGTTTTGCAGATTCTTATGATGACGACGATATATGGCTAAATAATATGAAGAAAGTTGTGGATAATATAGATTCTGATGTGGAGCTTGGAATTTATGAATGCCCTTATCCATATAAAAGAGTTTTAAGCGATAGAATAATAGAAGAGTTAGTAAAAAATGGAAGATTTACTTTTATTAAAGATACATGCTGCGATTTGGAAATAATAAAAAGAAGGGCAAATATATGCAAAGGAAGTAATCTTAAATTATATAACGCTAATGCAAGTTCGTTATTGTATTCTTTACAGCTTGGTTATTACGGTTATAGCGGAGTTATGGCTAATTTTTATCCCGATTTATATGTTAAATTATTAAATTTGGATTTTAATTCCAAAGAGGCTAAAATGATAGAAAATTTTTTATTAATTACCTCATATATAGAAAAACAAAATTATCCCAAAAATGCAAAGTATTATATGAATAATATATAAGATATAAATATAAACTCGTATACAAGAACATTAAGCAATCCTTTAAATGATTTAGAAAAACTTGAAATAAAAAGTTTAAAAGATTTGAAAAATGATTTGATATCAATATTGGAATACGCTTAAATTTTTTATTATAAATTTAATATTTTTAAATTTAAAATCCGTTATTTACAAATCATAATATTGCCGTCATATTTAATCGCTTTAACTTTAATTATATCTTTTTTATTTACATTTTTATCGCTTTTAAATTTTACTTTAATATATTCTCCGCTCGTTCCGATATAATGATTATTTTCCAAAACTTTCTCAACGATTATATCCAATTCTCTATTCAAAGCGTTTTTGTAAAAATCGTCTTTCATTTTATTATTCAACTCGTTCAACAATTTTGCTCTCTTCAATTTTGTTCTATATCCAATTTGATTATCCATTTTTGCAGAAGGAGTATTTTCTCTGTTAGAATATCTGAATATATGCATCTTTATAAATTTTGATTTTTCGCATAAATCGTAAGTGTCATTAAAATCGTTATTATCTTCATTTGGAAAACCTACCATAACATCGGCGCTTATTCCCATATTTGAATTTGTTTTATACAATTTTTCTATTATATTCAAATAATATTCTCTCGTATATCTTCTATTCATTAATTTCAAAATTTTATCGCTGCCCGATTGCAAGGGAATATGCGCATGCGGACATATAACATCCGAATTTTTGAATAAACTGATAAGTTCATCGTCAAAATAAATCGGTTCTACGGAAGAAAGCCTTATTCTTATTCCAAGTTTAGAAGAAAGTTCAAGTATATTTTTAACTATTCGATTAAAATTTATTTCGTTATTATAATTATAAGAACCCAAATTTAATCCCGTTAAAACTATTTCTTTATAACCGTATTCGTAAGCGATTTTTAAAGCGTCATATATTTTTTTAGGCTCTACGCTTTTATGTTTTCCTCTCACTCTCGCCACTATACAATAAGAACAAAAAACTTCGCAGCCATCCTGAATTTTCAAATATGCTCTGCTCTGCTCTTGTGGAAAAAATATTGGATTTTTGAATTCGTTATTATAATTTTTTGCCAAAGCGTTGAATATTATAATAGCCGCTTCTTCTTTTTTATCGTTCGGTATTATAGTTATATTTTCTTTTTCAAATAAATTTTCGTTATCATCTTTTTTATAATTTTCTTTTTTTGAAACATGTTTTGAAACATAACAACCGATTAAGAAAATTTTTTTTTGAGAAAAATTGTCTATTTTACTTAAATAATTTATAAGTTTTTTATCGCTGTCATTAGTTACGGTGCAGGTATTTATCGCTATAGCATCCGCATTGTCAAGCTCGGTTATATTCGCTCCCATATTTTTAAGTTCATATGAGATTTTTTCGCTTTCGTATTGATTGAGTCGGCAGCCAAAAGTATGTATATGTATATTCATTTTTTATCTTTAATAATTATTATTTTATATTTATATTTTATTTATATTTAATATTTTTTATTATAAATCATTTTTAATAATTATTAAATAATTAACGCAAATTCTTTGTATAATCGTTATCATTTCTTTTATCTATTTTATTTTTATACCATTTCTTTATCGGTTTAAAAAATATATCCGTAATCCATCCTCCGTCTGTCGGGAATACTCTTCTTCTCGAAATAAATAAAATACATTTTCTAGCCCATAAAACTTTTTCGCTTTCAGAACAAACATCGTTGGAATATTGAGCGTCATCTCCGTCTCCAATTTTTACTTTCCATCCTCCCGATTTTCTCGCAATTTCGGTTTTAGTCGCTATTCCCGTAGTGTGAGTTCTGTTAGGAACTCTCCAAACGCTTATAAATCTTTTTTGATTTTTCATCATTTTAAACCATCTAACAATCCAAGGAACGAATTGAACGGGAAATCTTTTCATCATAAATCTTGGACAATGTTTTATAAAGTAAACATAACTTTTGGAATATTTTTCGGGCAAAATATCGTAAAACGCTTCAAGAACGGCGTAAGTTTTACACAAAGTAGTGTCGGCTTTGCCATTTATAATTGGTTTAATCATATTTTCAATGAAATTGTCAGATATTGCTGTGTCGGCGTCGAAGAATATTATCGTTTTTCCTAAAGCTTCTTTAAGCCCCGTATTTCTCATATATTGAACATCAGATTTTTTATTATTGTGGATGATTTTTACCCCCCCCCGTATGAAATTATCATAGTGCTTTGCAATATTTAAAGTATTGTCAGTAGAAGAATCATCTATAATAATAGTTTCCATTTTTAAATTGGTTTTTTGATTATTAATAGAATCGAGTAAAATCGGCAAATATTTTTCTTCGTTATAAGTAACTATACAAAGAGTAACATCATAATCCATTAAAATTTCTCCAAATTGCTTTCCCATTTTATAGCATTATAGCATATTTTTTTATTTTTAACACTTGCAGAATTTTAGAATTATGTTAATATAATTATGTTTATTAAAATTATCATAATAGACGATAATAATTGTATATAATTTATTTCATCTTTTCTAATTATTAATTATATGGAGAGATAGAAAAAGGGGAGAAAGCTATGGATTCTAAATATCGAATAGAATTGGCGGATAATTCAAAAGTCATCGCAAATTCAAATACGAACTCTATCAATAATTCTTCAGGCACGATTATAAAAGTTATCGGCGTGGGAAACGGAGGATGCAATGCCGTCAACAGAATGATAGAAGAAGGACTTGATGGAGTAGAGTTTGTGGCTATGAATACGGACAAACAGGCGCTTTCAAGGTCAAATGCGGAAATCAAAATAGTATTAGGAGAGAGAGTGACGCAAGGATTGGGAGCGGGAACAGACCCCGAAAAAGGAGCGGATGCTGCAAGGGAAGATATTTCAAGAATAGAAGAGATAGTAAAAGGAGCAAATTTAGTTTTCATCGCAAGCAGTTTCGGAGGAGGAACGGGAACGGGAGCGAGTCCAGTAGTTGCTGAAATTTCTAAAAATTGCGGAGCTTTGACAATAGGAGTCGTAACCAAACCTTTTGAGGACGAAGGCAAATTAAAAATGAAGAGAGCGGAAGCGGGAATAGAAAAAATGTTTGCCTCTGTAGATTCTCTTATAATAATACCTAATGAAAATCTTTACGATATGGTTGATGCGGAAAATTACGGATATATGGAAGCTTTTTCAATTATTGATGATATATTGAGACAGGGCGTGCAAGGAATATCCGATATAATCACTAAAGTAGGTTTTGGCGTAAATGTGGATTTTGCAGATGTTAAAGCTATGATAGAAGTTTCAAATGGCAGAGCGCATTTAGGAATAGGAATAGGAAAAGGAGAAAATAGAATAGAAAAAGCGATAAAAAATGCATTTGAAAATCCTTTGCTTGATGTTGCAAGTATAAGAAATTCTAAAGGAATATTGGCAAATATAGTAGTCCCTAAAGATTTTGGACTTAAAGAATTCAAAGAGGCTTCAAAACTAATAAAGAGTTATGCTAATGAAGAAGCTAATTTGAAAATCGGAACTTGTCAGGATGAAAGTTTAAATGACGAGATAAGAGTTACAATCGTAGCCACAGGTTTTGACGCAAACTGCAATAAAAATAACGATACGGAAAATAAAGATGACGAATCCGACAAAAGCGATATAAAAAACGACAATATAAATAGTAATGAAAATAATAATCAAAATGAAACCATAACAGATAAACTTGAAGATAATAATTTAACCGATAAAATTGAAACCGAAAATAAAACCGATTCTATAAAAGAAAGAGTTATCAGTAAAGTGTCTTTTAGGAAAATAAGTTCGCAAGACAATTCTATTAACGCCGTTAACGATTATAGTGAAAATAAAAATGAAAATGTTGATAATGATATTAATAGCGGAAATAACGATACAGAAAATTTTCAAGATAGAGAAGAATTAATTGAAAAATACGAATTTACGACTTTTAATAAAAATATAATTAATAATCAGATTGGTAAAAGCGCTAATTCTGTAATTGCCAACTCTATAGACAATAACGAAGAACGAAATAATTATTCCGTAAAAACCGCTACGGAAGTTGCCGAAGCCGATATAGAAATCAAAAGAGATAATGAAATTTCACCCCCCGTTTTTGATGTTATATCGGACGAAAGCATGAAAATTCATAACGATATGGGAGCTAAAAATTATATATTCGGCGCAAGTTCAAATTCTTCAATGGAAGATTTGGACGAGGTTCCCGCATATTTAAGAAGAAATATAGTCGCAAGAAATATAAGAAAATAATAAGGGTTGAATTTTGAGATTAATATTAATTTTTTTAATTTCTATTTGTATAAGTTTTGTATCTTTCGGACAATCGGCTAATAATGGTAATTTTCAAAACGCTTTAAATTTCTATAATAACAGAAATTATGAAAATTCCATAGCAGTTTTGGAATCTATGAATATTAAACCGAGCGATATAGAACCATACCTTTTATTAATAGACAATTATATTAAATTAAAAAATTATTCTATGGCGGAAACTCTTATTAACGATGCTGCAAATTATCATTCTAAAGATTTTAGAGTTCTTGAAAGAAAACTTAATGTCGAGCTTTTGAATAATAGAAATTCAGAGGCAAGAAAAACGATTAATTCGATTAAGGTTTTGGACAGTAAAAATTATTTTGCAAATTATGCCGAAGGACTTTTAAATGAAAGAATGGGATATTATAAAACCGCTATGACTCTATACGAAAGAGCGATTATTATAGATAAAAATAGAGCCGAAGCTCCCGTTTCTCTCGCATATTTGCAACTTGCAAGCGGAAACTCAAATAGGGCTTTCAATCTATTAAATAATAATATAGACAATAATCCGAGAATGGCAGAATCATATTATCATTTGGCTAATTATTATTATTTGAATAAAAATTATATATCGGCTTTAAGAGAAGTAAGCAATTCGTTTTATTATTATACTAATTATAACGAAGCTAAAATATTGCAGGCGAGCATATTTTTGACTTTGAAAAGATATAACGAAGCTATAGGAATATTGGAATATATCCCCGATTCTGAATTTAAAAATAATAGCAAATATTATTATATCGGAAATGTTTATGAAGAAGCGAATAATTATACGAATGCTAAAAATTCTTATATAAATTATTTAAGAACAAAACCTGAAGACGAGCTTGGAAGACTTGCTTTTGAGAGAGTTTTGCTTAATACGAATCCTACTCCCGATTATGAGAGAAACAGAGCGGCTTTATATTATGGAAATACGGCATCCTATTATACGAGACTTGCAGATAATGTGAGAGCGCAGGCTTATTTAAAACACATGTTAAAATTAAATCCTGCAAACACTTACGCAAGGTTAATGTTATCTGATGTTTATAAGAGAATGGGTTTGGAAGAGAGAGCTTTAGAAGAATTGGAAATAGCGAAAAATGTTAATCCCGAAGATAAATCTATAGTTTATAAATATGATAGCTATAAAAGAAAATTGGATAAAAATATTCCGTCAAAAAGATGGGGAATAGAAAATCAATATAATTTGGAAAAGTCGGGCTACATTGTCGCGATAACTGATACGATAACAGCGCAAAAAGAAAGCCCTATGTTTTTAAATACCGCTTTATATCAAAGTCTCTCTTATGTTTTGCCTCAATATGGAAAATTTCAAGTATTGGATATTTATACGAATTATTACTCGCAAAGAGATTTATATTTAGAATTAAATTCGAGAAAAGTAGATTATTATTTAAGAGGCTCCGCTTTTGAAAATAACGCAGATAACTTTACCGTTATGCTCGATTTGGTGGATGTTAGAAATGAAAGAGTTATCACCAATTTTACTATTACTACAAAAGGAAAAGACAGAATTATGAACGCCGCCGTTATGACGGGAAAAGTGATAGACAATTCGATTCCTTTTTACTGTAAGGTTATTAAAATTCACAACGACAATATTTATATAAATGCGGGAAAATTACAAGGTTTAACCAATGGAATGAATCTGCTTATTTATAATACTACTTCAGCTACAACCGATTTACAAAATAGAAACTCCGATATGTCGATAGGAATGGTAAAAGTTATAACGGCAGACGAGAATGTATCTTTGACAAAACTTATAGACGGAAGGGCTTTAAACAGAATAAATATTAATCAAATAGTCGTTCCTTATATTACAAATACCTCGATTAATTAAGTTCAGGGCGCAAATTAAAATTAATATTATGAAAAATGTTATAGGAATATATGGGCTTATATGTTCGGGCAAAAGTTCTTTTTCCAAACTACTAGCAAAAGAATTGAAAGCGTTATATATAGATGCGGATATCATAGGACATGAAGCTTTAGATAATAAAAAAGAAGAATTAATTTTAGCTTTCTCCAAAGAAATATTAGACGATAACGGAAATATAGACAGAAAGAAACTTGGAAAAATAGTATTTAAAAATTCAAAGAAATTAAGAAAATTAGAAAGCATAACTTATCCTTATATAGAAAACAAAATATGGGAATTAATAAATTCTACTGATAAAAATGCGGTTATAGAAGCTGCATTAATTATGAGAAGTGAAATTTATAAAATGTGCAATAGTTTGATATATGTTAATTCAAAAACTGCGGACATTATAAGAAGAATGAAAAAAACTAGAAATATCTCCGAAAAAGAGGCGAGAAAAATTTTAAAAATGCAAACCGATGTAAAAAATAAGAAGTTCAATGCCGATATTATAATAAATAATATGAGAGATTATAATCATTTGATTATAGTTTCAAAAAAATTAGGACGGCATTATGGAACTAAACAGAAACGAAAATCAAAATACGGTAGAAAAAGATTATTCTACTAATTATACTAAAAACAATTTTGAATACGGCAGAAAAAAAACTTTATATATAGTTAATTTTACTCCGATAAGATTGTTAATATTCTCCGCAAGCTCAATTTTACTGATATTGTTTATTTTTATTTTAGGTTTTCATTTGGGCTCTTCAAAACCTAACAATTCAAGCGGTATTGCAAACGATAACGATATTATGGATAATTCTTCTCAAATATTAATGCGAACTTCTGATATTGACGGTAATTACGATTTTGAAAAAGAAAATAACGAAGTTTTAACTTTATCGGGAAATATACAAAATAACGATTATAATAATTCGAGCATAATAAGGGAAAGTTCATCTTCGGAAGACAGATATAACGAATATACTCAAAGTTTGGCTTCGGAATTGGACGCTATAAATATAAAAATGAAAGAAAAAGAAAATTTATCTCCTAATACGACTTATAATCCTCCTCAACAGTTTGCAAGCATAAATCCTACGGTTAAAGCTCCCGTTAGTGAAAGTTCGACTATTACGAAGAGACCTTATACTCCTGCCTCTTCTTCCGATTCGGTTTATTTTATACAGGTTGCCGTAGGTTATGATAGAGATAATACTTATTCCGCAAGGGATAATCTGAAGTCAAAATTTCCAAAAGCTTTTATAAAAGAAGAATCAACTTCGGACGGAAAAACTATGTATAAATTAAAAGTGGGAAGATACGATACGAGAGAGGACGCTCAAAAAGCTCTTGCCGAAATTAAAAAGATTTCCGCTTATAAAGATAGTTATATTTATTCAGATAAAAAAGCGAGTTAAAAAAGTTAAAATAAAAATAAAAAATATACTATTAAATTTATTAAATTGAGATTGGTTTTATTATTCTTCTTTTCTCATTTTGTCGAGTATTATTTTTAATTCATTTATAAAATCTTTATCTGCTCCCAAAATATGACTAAAAAGCCAATCTCTCAAATAGATTATAAAATCTTCAATATCGATATTTTCTCCGTTGGTATATCTCATAACCTCTTCCAAAACTTTGCTTGAAAATTCTCTATGTTTCGATATATGCTCTTTAAAAGATTTATAATGAACCGCTTTCATTATTTTTTCTTCGGTTGCAAAATGGTAAGTCGCATAATCTACCGTTCTTTTTAGAATAATTTTAAATTTCTCTTTAACTTCGGGAATAGACAAATTTCCGTTTTTAGCAGCTTCATACAAATCGTTTATTATATTAATAAGTTCTTTATGTTGGTCGTCTATTCTTTTGTATCCTATCTCAAATTTTTCATTCCATATTATCCACTTATTTTCCATAATATATACCCCCACATTTATTAATAAAAATTAAAATAATAATAATGAAAAATAAAACCTATTCCAAATATTTTATAATTTGAAATAGGTTCGTTTATATTTTTTAAGAAATAAATTATTTTAAATTAAAGAAGGCTTTTTTGAACAAATAAACGGCTATATTTACCAATTCTTCTTCTATTCTTAAAAGCTGATTATATTTCGCTATCCTATCGCTTCTTGATGCGCTTCCCGTTTTTATCTGTCCCGCATTCGTAGCTACAACTATATCGGCTATAGTCGTGTCTTCCGTCTCGCCTGAACGATGAGAAACTACCGAAGTATAATTATGAGTTTTAGCCAATTCTATAGAATCCAAAGTTTCTGTTAAAGAACCTATTTGATTAACCTTTATAAGTATAGAATTAGCCACTCCCTTATCCAATCCCATTTGAAGCCTTTTAACATTCGTAACAAATAAATCGTCTCCGACTAATTGAACTTTTTTACCCAATTTGTCGGTTAAAATTTTCCAACCTTCCCAATCGTCTTCTGCCGTAGCGTCTTCGATTGATATTATAGGATAATTATTAACCAAATGAGCGTAAAAATCTACCATTTCGGAAGAAGAAAGTTCTCTTTTATCTGATTTTTTGAATACATATTTCTTTTTATCTTTATCGTAAAATTCGCTCGAAGCCGGGTCCATAGCAATGCATACATCTTCTCCCGGTTTATATCCCGCTTTTTCTATTGCCTGCATAATAACTTTTAAAGGCTCTTCGTTGTCTTTCAAATCGGGCGCAAAACCTCCTTCGTCTCCAACCGTAGTGCTTAAACCTTTATCATGCAAAATATTTTTTAAATTATGAAAAACTTCTGCTACGCATCTGATTCCTTCTTTAAAAGTGGAAGAACCTACGGGCATAACCATATATTCTTGAAAATCTATCGGAGCACTCGAATGCGCACCTCCGTTTAGAATATTAGCCATAGGAACGGGTAAAGTTTTAGCGTTCGTTCCGCCTATATATCTGTATAGAGGAATATCCAATTCGTTGGAGACGGCTTTTGCGACTGCAAGAGATACTCCCAATATCGCATTTGCACCCAATTTTCCCTTATTTTCGGTTCCGTCAAGTTCTATCATAGTTTTGTCGATTTCAACCTGTTCCATAGCGTCCATGTCGATTAATTCGTTACGGATAATTTCATTAACATTTTCAACCGCTTTCTGAACGCCTTTTCCTAAATATCTGCCTTTATCTCCATCTCTTAATTCCACAGCTTCATGTTCTCCCGTTGACGCTCCCGAAGGCACGGCGGCTCTTCCTATCGCTCCGCTATCCAAATAAACATCCACTTCTACCGTAGGATTTCCCCTTGAATCTAAAATTTCTCTCGCTACTATATCATCTATTAAAGACATATTAAATACTCCTTTTAAACATTAATACAAATATATTATACTATAATTTATAAATTTCAAGTTAAAACGAATATTACGGAATATACGAATATCAGTTTATTATAGTATTGAAAAACAAAAACATAATATATATAATCTATAATTAAAATTAAAATATATAAAAATATATAATAAAAAATTTTTTTAGTTTAAAATCTAACATAGGAAATAAATTCTCAAAATGGAATTGATAAAACAGCTTACAATTATTTTCTCAATATATTCTATTTCGGATATATTCTGTAAATCATTCAGACTTCCTATACCTGCCAATGTTATAGGTATGTTTATATTGTTCGTTTTGCTTATGACGGGAATAATAAAAGAATCTCATATAGACAAAGCGAGCGATATTCTAATAAGCAATATGTCTTTATTATTCGTTCCTGCGGCTTTGGCGATAACCGAAGAATATAAATACATAAAAGAAGAAATTATTCCGTTTATAATCGTATGCGTATTTATGGTAATCGTTATAATGGTTTCTACGGGATTAATAGCGCAAATTTTAGAAAAAATATTTAATAAATTAAGAAAAGGAAAATAAAATGATAGAATTATTTCAATCAAATCCAATAATACCAATCGTTATAACTTTAATAGCTTATGTTATTTCGTATACTATTTATATAAAAACCAAATTGCCGATTTTAACTCCTATGGTTACGACTATGATTTTGGTGGGTTTTTCTTTATATTTCATGAAAGTTCCTTATAGCGTATATAACGAAAGCGGAGGAAAATTTATAAACGCTTTGGTAGGACCCGCCACAGTAGTTTTGGCTCTTCCGATATACAGAAATCTCCCGATACTCAAGGCAAATATGCCCGTTATACTTATAAGCATAGCGATAGGAAGCATAATCGGAATAACAGGAATTTTTATAATTTCAAAATCGTTCGGATTATCTGAAAATATACTTTTATCTTTACTTCCAAAATCGGTAACCACAGCGATAGCGATAGATATTTCGGATAATATTGGCGGAATAAAATCTATAACCGTTCTGTCGGTAGTGGCATCCGGCATAACGGGAGCGATAGTGGCTCCAGCCGTTTGTAAAATATTTAAAATAAAATCTCCTTTAGCTGTAGGTTTGGGAATAGGAAATTCCTCGCATGCGATTGGAACAAGCAAAGCAATAGAAATGGGGGAAACCGAAGGAGCTATGTCGGGGCTTGCCATAGGAATAGCCGGCGCTTTAACGGTAGTTCTTCTTCCGATACTTTATCGTTTACTTTCGACAATATGGGGATAATTATTTTTTATCTATAATTCTAAAAATTAATTATACTTTCAAATTTATTTATAACTTCTTCAGGTTTTATAACCTCTCGGCATTCAAAATTTCCGATTTTACATTCTCTGCCGCCACAAAAAGCGCATTCTATTTTTTTTTCTATAAGATGGCTGTTTATTCCAATTGGAGAATTTTGATAAGACGGAGTTGCAAAATATAAAGCGAGAGTAGGAATTCCAACTATCGAAGCGACATGCATAGCTCCAGAATCGTTTCCGATAAAACCCGAACATAAACTCAAGATTGCAGCTATCATATCCAAACCGAAATAAGGAATTATAGGCTTTTCGTTTAGCGAAGAAGATATTTTTTCTTGTATCGTCTTTTCTGCAGGAGTGGTTATAAATAAAGTTAAAGAGTTATATTTTTTTGAGAGATAATTTGCCGTTTCTGCAAAATATTCTTCTTTCCAAATTTTGCCGTAGCTGTTTGTGGCGCCGATTCCGTAAGCGAATATTTTTTTATTTGCGGGATTAACTTCTTTTAAATATTCTTTCGCTTTAATCAAAATTTCGTCTTTTATTTTTAATTTAATTTTAGGGCGCGGTTCGTTTATACCAATCGCTTTAAGCAAATTGACATAATAATTTGCAGTGTGAATCCATCTCACTTCCTCTCTATTTATCGCATCTGTAAGTAGAAAATCTCTATAATCCGCTTTATATCCGATTCTCCTTTTTATTCCATGTCCGAATATTCTAAAAGCGCTTTCAAAAGAATTTGGAAATAAAATCGCAGTATCGAAATTATATTTTCTTAAACTTGGAAAATTTTTTAATTCTATAATATTGTCTACCAAATCGCTCACTTCAAATATTCCGAACATCGATTTTTTTGTCATAACCGTGATTTTAATATCTTTATATTTTTCTTTTATCAAATAAATCGCCGGAATCGACATTACGATATCTCCTAACCAAGTCGGAGAATGAATAAGTAGATTTTTTATTTCGCTCATTATTTTAAAGAAAGTCCAAATCCAATATAAATTGTTTATATTTTTGTATAATATTTACGCAAACGCTTTTTTCTAAAATTATTTTACTCGATTTTCTGAGATTCACATAATAATCGTATAACATATTAAAATTTGTTTCGCTGAAAATTTTTGTCCAAATCTCTTTCGCTTCGTCTATTATGTTTACGCTTCCGCATTTTAACATATAGTATCTTAATTTATTATTATCCGATTCTTTTTGAGGTTTTTCCAATGAAATGACTATCTCTATTTGGTTTTTACCTATATAAGTTATTTGGTCTTGAATATATACGCTTTCGTTTATGTCTTCTTTCGTAGGAATAAGTATTTCATCCTTATCGAGATAATGATTCGAGCAATAATCGATATTTTCAAATAATATATTAATATAAAACGGTTCGAGCTTTATGTCGTTCATAGATTTTAATTCTATTAAAGTATTTGCCAAACTGTTTATTCCAACATCGAATAATTTTATTTTTAATCTTCCGTCTTGTTTTTCTATATCTTTTATAATAGAGTTATGCATTTGATTTAGTCCGATATAATTAATGGCGCTTCCTAATTTTGTCGAGTTTGAAAATAAAAAATTTCTATATATATTTTCGTCTATATAATATTTTTCAAATACTTCGTTGTCCAATATAAGAGATTCTTTATCCGCTCTTCCTTGATATTGATTATAAAATATAGTTTCGTATATGCTCGGAGAAAGCATAGGAGCTATCTCGTATAACTTTTTTATTTTATAATCCATAATTCAAAATCCGTTCATATAATATTTGCAACTCTCTTTATATCATAACCGATTATAAACAAATCGTATTTGGTTTTAATGTTAGGATTATTATCGAAAAAATCCATATTCAAACATGTAAATTTTACGGGAATATTTTTTTCTTTCGATAATTCGCATGCCAAAGATTCTCCTTTATTTATATCGTCTATGGAAGTTTCGTTCATTAAATGTGTATTATTTACTATGCTCGTTATTTTTAATCCTAATGTTGATTCTATGCTATTAAAATGTCCCAAAGCGTAATCTATAGTCGAATTTTCTTTTCTATTTGCATTTAAAATAAATATAATATCTGTTTCTTTTGTTTCAACATTATCTCTGAAAGTGGCAAAGGATAAACTGCCTACGGAATTTCCTCCCATATCGACTATTCCCATAATGTCTTTATTGTCAAATAATGTATATACTTCCGCAGATACGGCGGGTAAATCGGCAGCCGATTGAGGCAAATAACTTCCTATTACTTTTATATTTTTATCTTTTAAATAATCATAATGTTCTCTTACTCTAAAGTATGGGTTTACAACATCCAAATCTGCAATATATATATCTTTATCAGTTTGGTTTCTCATATAAAGAGCGTAATTTATAGAAAAAGTGGTTTTTCCCGAACCGTAATGTCCGCATACTATGGTAATTCTTTTATTTTTCATACTTATAATATAATATATTTTTAAATATTTTCAAATTTATTTATGAGTTTTTAACTCTATTAAAATTAAAAATTATCTTTAATTTGATGTTTTTTTTATATTTTTTAATGTTTTAATTTTAATATTTTAATTTTAATATTAAAAAAAATAATTTTATACTTGAAAATAAAAATATAGTCGATATTATATATTATAGAATTTTATTTAGGAATATAATATTATGAAAATATATATATTTATTTTTACGCTTTTATTTGCTTATTCTTTTTCTTTATTTTCTCAAAATTATGCCACAAACGATGCGTATAATCCAAATCAGACAACGGAAACGACGACAACGGAAAATCCTTCTATTACAAACGATGCCGTTATGGGAAGAAAACCAGCTGTAACACAAACGGA
>CAZRYV010000021.1:0-2713 GCA_964604385.1 uncultured Brachyspira sp. | reverse complement strand
CTTCTATTACAAACGATGCCGTTATGGGAAGAAAACCAGCTGTAACACAAACGGAAATAACGGGATTTAAAGATATTCGATTGGGAGCTACAAGAGAAGATACTATAAACGCTATATTAAGCGACTCTACGATGATACTTCCAAGAAAATATACAACAGGTTCGGTAGATATAACGGCGGAAGAAAGCGCTACTTTTTTAGCTTTGGAAGAAAATAAATTTTATAAAAGCGGATATTTTATTTTTAAAAACGATTCTCTTTATTCGATAACTATGTATTTTCAGCCGAATCAAGTCGATTTTTTAGAACTTTTGTCGGCTTTAAACTCTAAATATAGCAAAGGAGCTTTTTTAGACGCCAATACCGTAGCTTGGCAAAATGGAAATATGCGAATAATACTTGAAAGACCTAGTATAGTGAAGTATATAAATATGAATAATATAACCACAACTTCCGAAACTAGAATAAGAGAAAAAGAAGAAATTCCGCCGCAGAATGAAAGAAACGCCATATTGGAAGGATTATAATGTTTAAACATATATTTATAATATTTTTAATTTTAATATTATCTTGCTCTGAAAAACAAAAGGATTCCGATAAAGTTGAAATAATTTTAAGCGGAGACGATGATAAAGAAAATATAGAAGTAAAAAAATATAATGAAAGCGAATTAAAAGCTCTGGCATTGGATTCTTTAAAAGAATTTTTATCTTTGCCTTATGACGCTAGCGGAGTTTGGACAGCTTATGAAAAATTTTATTCTTCGTCTTATAAAGAAATTCTAAATAAATCGAGAAATATAAAAAATGCGGATGATTATGTTATTTCAGAGCCTTCTTTAGATTTTGAATTTGAAACTACTATAGATAAAGTTCATTCTATAATATTGGAAGGAAAGAAGGCTTATATAGAAGTCGATTCTTCGGTATATGACAGAGTTGACAATTCTAGTTCCAAAGCCAGACAAACATTTATTATGGAATATGAAGATAATAAATGGGTTATAAGCCGTTAATTTTTTATTTTATTTTATTTCTTAAATTTATTTCTTAAATACTTCTTATCTTTTTCTATTTTTTATAATATAAAATATAAATTTAAATGTGAATTTTTATAAATGCAGATAATATAAATAATTAAAAATAATATTAATAAAATTTTTATTTATCCGACAATATTAACATAATATTATTTTATATTGTTATTTAATTGTTATTTATAGGAGTATGAACTTGAAAGAACCAATAATAGCGGGAATCGATGCGGGAAGCTCATCTATAAAAACTGTCATCGCTCGAGTAAATGACGATAAACTTGAAGTTATAGGAATAGGCGAGAGCGAAAGCGAAGGAATAATGAAAGGCATAATCGTAAATATAGAAGCCGCCGCAAATGCCATAGAAAAGTCTATTAATCAAGCCGAACAAATGGCGGGCATTCAAGCTCCCGATGTAATAGCGACAATAGGCGGAGAACATATAAAAGGCAGAAACAGTAAAGGAGTTATAGGAGTTAATAATAAAAGCAAAGAAGTAACTCATGTTGAAATAGAAAGGGTTTTGGAGAGCGCAAAAAATATATTGATACCAGCGGACAGAGAAATAATAGAAATCATAGAGCAGGAATATTCTTTAGACGAACAGGATGAAATAAAAAATCCTATAGGAATGTCGGGAACGAGACTTGAAACGAGAGTTCATATAATAACGGGACTTAAATATGTAAGCGATAATTTGAGAAGAACTTTAAATAAAATGAGATTTTCGGGAAAGGATTTTATAGTAAATGTTAGAGGAAGCGCCGAGGCTGTTCTTACGAGAGATGAAAAAGAATTGGGCGTAGTCGTTTTCGATATGGGACATTCCACAACTTCTTTAATGGTATTTTTGGAAGGTTCGGTTTGGCATACGGCGGTTATTCCAATAGGCAGCTATCATATAACTAACGATATATCTAAAGGGCTTAGAATTACCATTCCCGCTGCGGAAAAATTGAAATGCGATTACGGATACGCTTTCATAGATATGGTGGGAGAGAGAGAGATTATAGAAGTTCCGACTGCAAGCGGTAAATTAAAAACGATTCCTCAAAGAGCGTTAACTGAAATAATACAACCTAGAGTAGAAGAGATATTAAGTTTATGCGGACAGGAACTTGCAAAAATGAAATATATTGATTCTTTGTCGGCTGGCATGGTATTTACTGGAGGCGGAGCGTTGCTTCCGGGTTTGGTTGACCTTGCAAAAGCATATCAAACGGCGGTAAAAGGCGCTATTCCAATATCGGCAAGATTAGGAGTTCCCGACCAAATTTCTGGAATAAGAGATATAGCGAATAATCCCGCTTATTCTTCCGTTATCGGAATTTTGATGATGAGTTTGGATGAAGCTACTCCGATGAATATTCAAGGCGGTAAAAAATCTTCCGATAAGAAATTTAAATTCAAGAATCCTTTTAATAAAAATCTGTTTACGGAATTTTTTAAATAAAATTTTATAAGAAATTTTTTAACTATTTTATTAATCTTAATTTTTTAATTCAAAAATATAATATCAAAAATATAATAAATTTATTCTAATAAAAAAATATTTTTGAATTTGTTTACATAATTATTAATTTTTTTGCTTTTTATAACGAAAATTATATAAATTATACATTATTTTAATAAAATAACGCCAAATTTAATAAAATTTTTTTTAAATAAGCTTGACAA
>CAZRYV010000020.1:16391-17496 GCA_964604385.1 uncultured Brachyspira sp. | reverse complement strand
AAGAAGGATTTAAAGACCAAACAAATATTGATAATCTTAAAGCAAATCTACCTGAAGATAAACAAAAAGAATTGCAGGATTTAATCGATAGTAAAAATTTGGCAAATAAAAATTTAGGAACATATAAAAAATATCCTGAAGATAATAATTAAATTGATATTTTAAATTATGAGAAAAGTATTTATAATCGTATTTTTTAGTATAATCGCCGTAAATCTGTATTCCAACGGCATTCCTTTATCGACTGTTTCCGATACGAATACATATACTTATATGAAAGGAAGACAAATGATAAATGTCAACTTTTCAACAGGATGGGCGGGGTTTCTAACAGGATTTTTGAATGCGGTTACTTACGATTTTGAAGTTACTTCCAATTTTGCAAAACTTAATTTTAATCTTCTGCCTTATATTAATTCTATTGCAAAATATATGCATAATATGGATTTTAAGGCAAGTATGTGGTATATTCCGAATATTGCATACACATATTTACATAGAGAGAATTTGGGATTTGAAGTTGCAATCGGCGTTCAATCTATGAGTTTCGATTTAACTATGAAGAAAAATAAATTGGGAGGACTTTTAGACGAAAATACTTCGCTTCCTGCAAAAGAAGATTCCACTTTTGAAAGTTCATATACTTATATTCCGATTTCTTTCGGGGTTAAACTTTTTACGGGAAAAAAGAGAAGAACGGTAAATACTTTTAGAATCGGATTCGAGCCGGTGGTTTATCGTTTGAAAACAAAAAACGGATTAACGGGAGAGACTACCGACAAAACTTATAGAAATTTTAATATGTATCTTTCATACGAATTGGGTTGGAGTATAGAATTATTCCCGACAAGAGAATGGAAAGTTAAGCCTTATTTTGATATTTCGCTTTTTGAGATTGGCTATTATGTTAAATCTTCCGCTCATTTGCTTTACAGAGACACTTATAATCACATGTATTCGTTTGCCAATGGAACTACATTATTTTCTGATTTGAGCGAAAATTTTCCAATTTTAACTTTGGAAAAAAACAGTTCGTTTTTGCCTTATGTATTGGGAATAAGATTTATTTTTCTGCCGAGAATAGGCTTTAGCTTGAGGTTTTAAT
>CAZRYV010000020.1:0-16291 GCA_964604385.1 uncultured Brachyspira sp. | reverse complement strand
TTAAGATTCGTTCCTTTGCCGAGATTTAGTATAGGAATATTCTTTTAAATATTTTTTAAAGAATTTTTTAAAATATTTATAGAATTTTTGAAAGAATTTAATTTTAAGATAATATTAATTAAGAATAATAAATTAAAAAGAAAAAAATAAATAAAAGGAAAATATTTATATGAATTATACGATTAAGAGAGTTATTTTAATTTGTTTTATATATTTTTGTTTAACTAATATCGCATCGGCAATAGAAACGGGTTTATATTTATCGCCTAAATTTATATTTTCCTCTTCAAGTTTAAAAGTAAACGATAAAAAAGTTAATAATATGTATATAGGAGCGGGAGCTTCGATTGGCTATAATTTTTACGCTTTATACCGATATACTCCAATTAGAGTGGAATTTGAATATTTATACAGAGCAGGATTGGAAGGAAACGCATATCCGCTTGTAGCTTCCGATATTAAAGTAAGGAGTGTTAATGTTCATACATTTTTATTCGGTGGATATTATGATTTTCATTTTTTGCCGATTAATTATAATCCGATAGAAGAAAGTAAGGTTTATAGAAACGGAAAAAGATATTTAATGAATGTTTATCTTGGACTGCTTTTGGGAGGCGATTTGGAACAGAATATTACTCAAACGCTTGTGGAAAAAATAGGATGGATTAACTTATCGAATGTGCATGATAAAGCTAAATTTAATTTCGGTTTCGGTTTGGGTTTCGGACTTAATATTACAACTTTTATTATGCTCGATGTAGGTTATAGAATGCTTATTAATACCGACATAAAAATCCGTAATGATATTATAGCGGCTTTAAGGCTTAATTTTTAATATATTGTAAAGATTAATAAATAAGGTTTAAAACAGGAGATAGAAAATTAAATGAAGAAATATTTAATCGTTATATTTATAGGTTTGGCTTCCAATTTGTCCGCTATCGTCTCTCCGAAAGGACTTTATTTATCTCCAAAATTTATGTTTAGCCATGACGCAATTAACATGAAAGAAAACGGTTCAAAATATAATTATCTCGGACTTTCGCTCGCTTTGGGATACGGAATAACGACAAAAAATACCGTCTCTCCCGTAAGATTGGAATTTGAATATGCGATTGGAAAAGTTGTGGGAATGAAAGACGATATTTTAAATCATACTTTACTTGGAACGATTTATTACGATATAAATTTCTTTTTTACCGAAATGGAAATAACAGACGAAAATAAAAAAAGTATTCTTCAAAGCGAATATCCTTTATTCTCAATTTTTTTAGGTTTTTCATTCGGAACTAAGATTACCACACAATTAAAAAGCAAATTGTTAATTGGTGAAACTTCTATGGAGATGAAACCTGACTATAGATTTAATATGTCAAGGAACGCTTTGGTTTTCGGATTTTCGGGAGGATTTTCATTTAATATAAAAAGTTGGCTTGCCGCAGATATTGGATATAGATTTATTATAGATGTTACGCCGAGATGGTATCATGAGATTCTTTTGGGACTCAGATTTACCATCCCAAAATTATAAAAAATTGTTAAAAAAGTTATTGAAATTTTAAAAAAGTTTTATATAATATAAATAGATTGAAAATATTATTTATGTAAATTATGGGATTTTTAAAGTTTATGAGATATATTTTATTATTTTTATGTATTTTATGTTCTTCTTGTAAGTATAATGTTTCAGACCCGCTTATGCCTCTTAAAGATTATACTGCGGGAAAGGGAATAACTTATTATATTTCTTCAAGTTCGTCAGTTGCGGAAATTGAAGAAACATTGAAAAAAAATAAACATTCTCTCGGAAAATATAAATTAACAGTAAACGATGAAACCACAGAAACCGCTATTTTAACAAATATATCGAATGCTCTCAATAATAATCCTAGTTTTAATAATGTAGAAATCGATATAACAAAAACAAAAATAACGGAAATTCCGGAAAAAATATTTGCAGGCTCACAAATTAGCAGTATTTCTCTCCCCGATACCGTCACAAAAATAAACAAAGAAGCTTTTTCAGGTTGTTCTTCTTTAAATAATGTAAGATTTTCAAGCGAATTGACGGAAGTAGGAGAAGGCGCTTTTAAAAATTGCGTAAGTTTGACTATTGCGATGCTCGATTCAGAAAAATTAACTACTATAGGAAAAGACGCTTTTAATGGTTGTTCCTCTTTGGTTATTTTGATTTTGGGCAAAAAAATAACTACCATTGATTGTTCTAGTCTTGCGGGCTGCACTAAATTAGAAAAAGTTCAATATATGGGTAATACCTCTGATAAGGATAGTGTTAAATGTTCTCCTTTTAGTGGTAGCGGAGCTGCAAATCCTAAAGATTTATATCTGCCCGGAATGGTTACAAAAAATAATAATAACACCATTACAACTAATAAAGTTACCACGCCTTTTTCTTTTTTAGGTAAAAGTTGGCAAGAGGCGAATATCCATTACTCACAATTATAAAATTGACATTAAAAAACAAAATAATAAACTACAATAAATAAAAACAATAATAAATATTTTGCTTGATTATATATTTTTTTATAATATAATTCTTTTATAATGAGTAAATTATAAAGAAATTTATATTTAAGAAATAATTAAAAAAGGAATAATTAAAATGGAAAAAATAATTGAAGAGAGAATCAATTCTTGGTTAAACGGCGCTTATGACGAAGAAACTAAAAAAGAAATAAAATCTTTAATTAATGAAAAAAATGAAAAAGAACTTACGGACGCTTTTTATAGAGATTTGGAATTTGGAACGGGCGGACTTAGAGGAATAATGGGAGTCGGAACAAACCGAATGAATAAATATACCGTAGGAAAGGCGACTCAAGGTTTGGCAAATTATATTTTAAAACAAAAAGAAGAAAACGGAGAAAATTTTAAAGTTGCGATTGGATACGATTCGAGAAACAATTCCGATATTTTTTCAAAAACTGCCGCCGAAATATTGTCTTCCAACGGAATAAAAGTTTATTTATATGACGACATTCATCCGATTTCGCTTTTATCTTATGCCGTTAGAAATTTGGGATGCATTGCGGGAATAGTGGTGACGGCGAGCCATAATCCGAAAGAATATAACGGTTATAAAGTTTATTGGAAAGATGGCGCTCAAGTTATACCGCCGCATGACAAAAATATAATAGATGAAGTTTTAAAAGTAAGCCCCGAAGAAGTAAAGATGGGCGATAATTCAAAAGTAAGTTTTATCGGAAAAGATATAGAAGAAAAATATATGAACGATTTGATGAATTATCTAGTCAATCCCGATATAATTAAAAAACATCATGATATAAAAATAGTTTATACTCCGATTCATGGTTCAGGTTATAAAATGGTTCCTATGGCTTTAAGGAGAGCAGGATTTACAAATATAACGACTTTGGAAACCGTTCAGCCGCCAAACGGAAATTTTCCAACTGTGGAATCTCCAAATCCCGAAAATCCGGAAGCTTTGAAAATTGCCGTTGATAAAGCGAAAGAAATTGGCGCAGAATTGGTTTTGGGAACAGACCCCGACTGCGACAGAATGGGTTGCGCTTTGCTTGATAAAAACGGAAATTATATTTATCTTACGGGAAATCAAATTGGTTCTATAATTTTAAATTATTTGATAACGAATAAAAAAAATATTAAAAATCCTTTTGCGGTAAAAACGATAGTAACTACGGAACTTGCAAGAGCGATTGCCGATTCGAATAATGTTAAAATTTTCGATGTTTTAACGGGCTTCAAATGGATTGCCGATATTATCGAAAGAGAAAAAGACGGAAATTATTTGTTTGGTTTTGAAGAGAGTTTCGGATATTGCATAAACGGAAATGTCAGAGATAAAGACGGCGTAAGTTCCTGTTTGATATTTGCGGAAATTTTGGCTTATTGTAAAGATAATTCAATTACTTTGGTTGATTATTTGGAAAGCGTTTACGAAAAATACGGATATTTTTACGAAGAGACTATTTCAATAACGAAAAAAGGAGCGGACGGAGCGAAGGCTATAGAAGATATGATGACTTATTACAGAAACGAAATTCCTAAAGAAATTGCGGGCGTGGAAGTGGTTAATATAAGCGATTATGAGAAAAAAGAAGTTTACGACAATAACGGAAAAAAAATAAAAGATATAACTCTTCCGAAGTCGAATGTCCTACAATATACTCTTAAAGATAAAACGAAAATTACGATTCGTCCTTCGGGAACGGAACCGAAAATTAAATTTTATTTTGAAGTTTGCGTAAAAGAAAGCAAGGATAAAAGAGTTTTAATAGCAAAAGAAAAAGTTGCCGAGTTTAAGAAATTTATAAAAGAATAAAATAAAAAGAATAATTAAAAATAAAGAAAGAATAATATTATTTTTCATTAAATTATTTATTTTTGCCGATATTTGCAAAAGCGGATAAAAGATTTATATAAGGTTCTGTTTCTATTTCTGATTCGGCGATTCCGATGTCGTTTAATATAGATTTTAATTCCTTTATTTGATTTTCGATTGATTTCGGAGAGTTTAAAAATTCTATTTCGATAAAATCTCCCAAATTTTTAATTTTTGACACTTCGACTAAAGCGTTTCTGTAAACAAAAGCGTAGCCTTTTTTTTCTTTTCTCACATATTCCTTATAATTTTGCAATACACATAAAAAATTTATTATAAATCTCGATTTCTTTTTGCTTACTTTAATTTCTCTCTCTTCGTTGACTTCCGTTTTGTCTATTATGTTTCTTATTTTTGCGCAAAAAGCGTATCCGCCATGTTCGCTTCTTAATCTTATGCAATTATTTAAATTTATATTTCCGCTTTTTATTTCTTCCGCTTTGGCAAAATAAATGTCTTTTTTAAAATATTTTTTTTTGAACTTTGCATTTTTATATAAAAAATCTAAAGTCGATTGAAAATCCTTAATATGCGCTTTAATTTCTATTTCTGCATTATTGCTCATTTTTTACTTCGTCAATTTTATCGTTTAATATAATTATACAAAAATATTTTTAATTGTCAAAAGGATAATGAATAAATTTATTGTATGATTTGCAAACTGATATATAATAATTTTATGATTATAAATAGGAACAGTAATTATTATGCTTGAGCTTGAAGCGTTAGAAAATTCAATTTTAGCTTTGGATAATTCTATCGAAGTTTACAAAAAAATATGCGAAATTGATAAAGAAAATAAAAAATTAACGGACGCTTTACGCTCGGGAGTTATACAGAATTTTGAAGTGTCATTCGAACAAAGTTGGAAATTTATAGTCAGATGGCTCAATGAAAATGTAAGCTACGGTATCGCTCAAGGTGTTAGTAAAAAAGAATTATTTAGGCTTGCGGCGGAACATTTGCTTATAGATGATGTTTCAAAATGGATAGAATTTAAAACTTGCAGAAACCTCACTTCTCATATTTATTCTGAAATGACTGCAGAAGATGTTTTAAAACATTCTCTTGAATTTCCGATTTATGTAAAATATTTGCTTAAAAGGTTGAAGGAGCATAATCAATGATTTCCGTATCTTCGGACGAATTGAATATTATAACGAATATTTTAAATACTTATATAAAAAAAGGAAAAGTTTACGCTTTCGGTTCTCGCTACAAAAACAATAACAGAAAATTTTCCGACTTCGATATAGCCGTAGATATAGGCGAAAAATTATCCTTTGAACTTTTAAATATTTTACAAGATGCGTTTGAAGAAAGTGATTTGCCTTATAGAGTGGATATTATAGATTATAACAATATTAGCGATAAGTTTAAAAATATTATAGATTGCGGGAAAGAGATTATTTATAATTCGGATATTTATTAAAATTTTATATTAAATTATATTAAAAATTTATATTATTAAAAAAATGGAACGATATTTTTTTATTATAAAAAATAAAATCGCTCGATTGTGAATAATATAAAATAGATAATAAAAATTTTTAAATATTTCTTCTTGTAAATTCTAAATTTTTTAAGAAATAAACTGAATTTTTTGCCGCCAAATCTAATTTATCTTCAGAAATATCTTCTACTAAATTTCTCCATATTTTTATATCGTTTTCAACTTGTCCGCCTCTTTTTACAAAAGGTTCCATAATGGCATATCCGTTATAATCTATTTGTATTAAAGCGTCTAAAATTTCATTCCAAGGTATTCTTCCCTCTCCGGGCAATCTACGATTTGCTTCTCCTAAATGAAAATGCCCCAAATATTTTCCTGCTTCTTTTATAGCCTTATTAAAACTTTCTTCTTCTATATTCATATGAAAAGTATCTAACATTACTTTTACATTAGGAAGATTAACTTCTTTTACAAACGAAACGGCTTCCTTCGATGTATTTAACAAATAATTTTCAAAACGATTTAATACTTCACAACATATATTAATATTATATTTATCCGCTAATGATGCAAGAAGTCTCATTCCATCAATTGCATTTTTCCAGTCTTCTTCTTTATTAATGGTTTTTGAATAATCTATCGGCCAATAGGAATAAATAGCACCGCCTATAATATTAATATTTAATTTTTGCATATTTGAAAATACTTTTTTATACCAATCTAATATTTGATTTCTTTTATTTTTTATACCCATGTTATGCTCTGCTATTGGACCATAACCGGCGGTAAGAATTATATTATTATCTTTAGCTCTTTTTCTTAATTCGTTTACTTGTTTGTCTGAATATTCTGAAAGAGGTGAAGCGTTAATTTCCAATATATCGAAACCTAATTTTGCAACTTTATCCACATAATTTAAATAATTATTGGTGTTCCAAGAGTCATTCCAATAAGCGTAATATATTCCGTATTTCATTCTATTTGCTCCATTTTTAATATAAATATAACAAGAGGTTGAAAATAGATGATAGTTATATTTTCAACCTCAATAATAAATATAAAATTTACATATTATTTTCTTTCGTAATCTTCCGGTGGTCCTAAAATAATATTTTTATCGCTTTCTATTTGAACACTGCCCCAACCCGGAATATTGACGCCATTAGACAATTTTCCACCTTCTATTAAGTATTTTGCAACAGCTACTGTAAGAAAACCCAAATCCTGAGTATTCCAAAGCGTCCCACAATCCACCGCACCATCGGTTAATAAATCTTGAACATCCTCTTTTACTGCGGAACCAACCACAGAAACTTTGTTCTGAAGACCAAGCTCTCTTATAGCTAACCCGGCTCCGATAGGTGTAGGAGTAGAAACACAGAATAGTCCTTTTACATTTGGATATGCTCTAATGATATCTTTTGTGGTGGATAAAGCAATATCCTGTTTTTCATCCGTAGGAAAAGGTTCGGCTATTAATCTTAAATTAGGGTATCTTTGTTTGGCATACTGTATTCCAAATTTTATCCAAGTATTTAAATTTTCTGCCGAAAGCCCGCCTGTTAGAATAGCCCATTCTCCAGAATCTGTCCCCATATAACTTACCATTTTATCAACCATGTGCTCGGCATATTGTTTATCTGAGATTTGCCTAATTGATGCGTCTACTAAAGAAGCATTTGCAGGAGTATCCCAGTCAAGAATCAAAATTCCCGCATTTCTTATTTTTGTTAAAACAGGGTCCATAGCCGCCGGGTCGTTGGGAGCTATGCAAATGGCATCTACTCCAACCGTTATATAATCTTCCAGCATTTTTATTTGTTCGGCGGCATCGGCGGTTGTAGGTCCGTTGTAAATAACATCTACGCCCAAATCTTTGCCTGCTTTTACAGCCCCTTCCCCTGTTTGAGTAAAATATGGTATTCCTACTAATTTTGGCATAACTACTATAGTTATTTTACCATTTTCACTCTTTTTTTGTCCGCTACTATTTGACGAACATCCAGCTAAAATGCTCAATAGAAGTATAATTAAAATTATACTTTTCAAAAAATTGTTCATATTGTTTCCTCCTGAAAACTTTTTTAATTTTTTATATTTAATTGTTTTTTTATTTTGCGTTTATCTTCTATAGTATGAAATATATATCTTAAAGCTAATACAAATATCAGAATTCCTCCTGTAATAATATTAATTATATATCTATTAACTTGCATTATATTTAGTCCAGAGGATACTACTTGTATGATGCAAACGGATATTACAGTTCCAATTACTTTACCAGTTCCGCCTAAAATACTTGTCCCGCCCAATACCACTGCGGTAACGGCTTGCATAAGATAAGAAGAACCGTAATCAGTTTTTGCAGAATTATATCTTGAAGTTATAAATATCGAAGCGATTCCAGTTAAAATCGAGGAATAAATATAAACACTCATTAAGATTCTTTTAACATCTATGCCAGAAAATTTCGAGGCTATTTCATTACTCCCAATCATATATACTTTTGTCCCCCAAGTGCTCTTCTCAAATAAAAAATAACATAGAATAATAATTAATATATAAACTATTAAAGAAACGGGAATTCCAAATAAAGAACCGTTTCCTATTTGCATGTATTGTTGAGGGAAACCAGAAATAGAGCCCCCTTTTGTAAAATTTAATCCAATTCCTTCGTATAAAGTTTTCGTTCCAAGTGTAACTAATATTGGAGCGACACCTATATAAGATATAAAAATTCCATTAAATGCTCCTAATATTATTGAAAAAATTAATATGGTAATTATTGATAAAATGATTCCAAATATAGGGTTTTGCTGAGTAAACTGTGATGTCAGAATAAAACTTCCAATAATACTCGATAGCGAGGCACTCATTGTTATTGATAAATTTATACCTCCCGTTAAAACAACAATCATCATAGCTAAAGACATTAATCCAAATTCGGGCATTTGAAATGCCATAGTTTGCATATTATTGGAAGATAGAAATTTTGTAGGATTCAAAAAAGCCATTAATACAAATACGGCAAAGAAAGTAATTACTAAACTTAATTCTCCAAAATATTTCGACTTAAATTCTAAAATAAATTTCATAAAAAACTCCTTAAAACTATTCTTTATTCTTCTATATCAACATTGACCAATTTAGCCTGTTCTCTTTTACGATTTATAACATCAACGGAAACCGCTATAACTATTATTATTCCCATAACTATCTTTTGCCAATAAGTTGGAACTTTGGCTAATATTAATCCATTTTTTAATATGGCCATTAGAATTATACCTAGACTTGTTCCAAAAACGGTTCCATATCCGCCCGTAGTGTTTGCTCCCCCCAACACCACAATTGCAATTACCTCTAATTCATAACCGTTATAAGTATTAGGGTCAACTTGTCCTACTATTGATATATGAGCCGAGGCTGCAATCCCAGTCATCATACCGCAAAAAATATATATAAATAAAATAACCTGATAAACATTATAACCAACGCGTATAGCCGAAGATTCGCTTCCGCCAAATGCATAAATACCTCTCCCTATCAGTGTGTATTTTAACATTATATGGGTAATGGTCCCAAGCATTATAAGCATAATAACCTGAATAGAAATTCCGGTTGTGCCTCCAGAGAAACTTTCAAATTGACCTATTGACAATCTTCCAAAATCTTTCCACCATTCAGGCAGACCTGTAATCCAAATTCCACCCGTATATAATAAAACTAAACCTAAAACTATAGTCATTGTTCCTAATGTAACCACTATAGGGGGAATTTTAAATTTAGTTATAATTAAACCATTTATAGCTCCGATAATGCCTCCAGTAATCATAGAAACAAAAATCACAATAATAGGGTTTGTATTTGGGAAAGTATTTAAAAATTTCCCTAACACTACGGCAGATAACGCTATAGTGGAAGAAACGGATAAATCTATTCCGCCAGAAATAATTACTGGTAACATTCCGAAAGCCATAATTCCTAGAACTGCATAACTACGCATGAAATCAAGAATATTATCGATTTTTAGAAAGGCGTCGCTTAAAAATGTTAAAATAATAGACAATATAATTATTATCAACAAAATTCCAAATTCTTTTTGTTTAGTAATTTTCTTTAAAATATTCATGCTTTTATATTTCACTCTCCTTATATTAGACTATAGCTTTTTTCATAATATCTTCTTGAGTTATAGAATTATTTATAAATTCCCCATTTATTTTTCCTCTTCTCATAACAAGTATTCTATCGCTTACGGATAAAATTTCCGGAAGTTCGGAAGAAATTACTATAATAGAAGTTCCTTCGCTTGCCAATTTTCTGATTATCTGATGAATTTCAGATTTTGCGCCAATATCTACTCCATTTGTAGGTTCATCTATAATTAGAATTTTAGCTCCAGTAGATATCCATTTTGCCAAAACTACTTTTTGCTGATTTCCGCCAGACAATTGTTGAGCGAGCATATCGGGATTATTAGGTCTAACATCAAGTAATTTTACCCATTTATCAACCGATGTTCGTAAATTTTTATTATTAATAATGCCTAATTTATTTTTAAATTTTTCTAAAACCGGAAGCGTTATATTACTTTCAACCGTTTTTTGCAACACTAATCCTTCAGTTTGTCTACTTTCTGGTATATATGCAATCCCATTTTTAAGTGCATCTTTTGGAGACATAATAGATACACATTTATTATTTATAATTATTTTTCCGCTGTCAGGTTTCATAATACCAAAAATTATTTGAGCCAATTCGCTCCTTCCCGCTCCCACTAGTCCCGTAATCCCTAATACTTCCCCTTTATGTAATTTAAATGAAATATCTTTAACATTTCCCTTTTTTGATAGATTTTTGACTTCAAATACTACTTCTTTGTTTTGTTCTAAATTAGCGTATTTTTTAATTGATACTTTCCTTCCTACCATTAAAGAAATTAAGCCGTTTTCATCAATATCTTCTTTATTCACAGTATCAATATAATTACCGTCTCGAAATACTGTGAATCTATCTGAAACTTTAAATAATTCTTCCATCTTATGGCTAACAAACATTATAGCCATATTCTTTTGCTTTAATGTCTCTATAATTTTGTAAAGATGCTCAACTTCTCCCTTAGATAAGGCTGAAGTAGGTTCGTCTAAAATAATCATTTTAGCATCTTGAGCGATAGCACCTGAAATTGCGACCATCTGTTTTTTTGCTATAGACAAATTTTGGACTAATTCTTTTGGATTAATACTCTGCCCTATATAAGCCAAAGCTCTTCTTCCTCTTTGATTTAATTTTTTCCAGCTAATAAAAAATTTATTTTTATCAATAATTTCATTTATGCTTATATTTTCAGCTACGGTTAAATTTCCAAATAGACTAAAATCTTGATACACTACCGCTATTCCTTGTTTAATAGCATCCTTTACACTTCTTAATTTAGTTTCCTTACCATCAATTACAATCTTAGCGCCGGAGTCTGGTTGTTGAAAACCGGATAAAATTTTAATTAAAGTTGATTTTCCGGCGCCGTTTTCTCCTACAAGAGAATGAACCTCGCCATATTTTATACTAAATTTAACATTATCAAGAGCTTTAACTCCGGGGAATGTTTTACTAATATTAGATATCTCTAAAAATACTTTATCCCGCATAACAACCTCGCTATGCGTTAATATTATTTATTTTTTATTAAAAATAAAAGGACTTTATTTTGTTAAAAATGTGTGTTTTTTTGCTGTTTTATGAAGTCTACGATATTCAGCTGGAGATTTCTTAAAAAATTTTTTAAATTTTCTGTAGAAATAAGAACTATTTTCATACCCTATATTTAACATTATATCATAAATTGAAATATCCGTTTCTATTAATAATTTTTTTGCAATATTAAATCTTTTATGTTGAAGCATTTCTTTGAATGTTTGTCCAAAATTATCTTTTATAAATTTACTTGCCTGAAAGATTGTCATATTTAATTTATCTGATATTTCTACTAAAGTTGCTGTGGTATATTCATTATCTATGTAATTTGATATAATATTTTTAGCCAAACTTATTTTATTATTTAAATAAACATTATTTTTTAATTCTGAATGTGTTTGTTCTAAATATAAGAATAATATGCCGATTAATTTTTTATTAATATTTATTTCCCTTAAATTTTTATTCATAATGAACGAAAGAATAATATTTTCAAGCGTATTTGCTATTTGTAAATTTCCGTCTGTTTTGTAAAATAAGAATTGACCGTCTTTTTCATCATTTTTTATCGTATTAGCTACAAAAGTTCCTATATTGCTATGTTGTTTAAGCATTAATAATGATTCGTGAAGGAAATTATATTTAATAAAGAAATTAATGCCTAAATCATTTTTATTACTTTTTTTTATTCCATGAGAGATGTTACGATTTAAAAATAAAATATCGCCTTTGGACATATTAATTTGTTGGCCATTTATAATATTAGTTATATTACCTTGTAAACAATATAATATTTCCACAAATTCATGTGAATGTTGAGGAAAATCTATAAATCTTGTATGAGGACGAATATTAATTAAATTTCCATTTTTTAACACTTTATTACATTCGACTTTAGTAAAATCATTGCTTGAAGTATATAGCGCACTATTTAATCTATTAGAAGAAAGAATTTGCTTTTCTTCGTCAGTAATTTCTTGTAAAAAATTTAAAATTCTATTATCCATATTGAAATAGTATAGTAAAAAAAATCCGTTTTTCAATAGTAAAAAAATTATGTAATTTTAATTATTTGATTACAAAAAAAGATACTATATATTTAAAATTTAGACCTTATGTACAAATATTAATTGTAGTAAAATTATAAAATGAATAAAGATGAATATTTTTTGGCTATAGATATAGGAGCATCCAGCGGTAGGCATATATTAGGTTCATATAAAAATAATAGAATTCGAATTGAAGAAATACATAGATTTAAAAATGAAATAATAAAAATAAATAATAGTTTGTGTTGGAATTTTGAATATATATTTAATGAAATTATAAACGGATTAAAGAAGTGCAAATATTTAGATAAAATTCCAATATCTTTAGCTATAGATACTTGGGGGATAGACTTTGTTCTTTTAGATAAATATAATAATACATTGGGAAATAATATTAGTTATAGAGACCATAGAACCTATAATATACCGGAGGAAGTTTATAAGTTAATATCGAAAGAAGAATTATATAAAAGAACCGGTATACAAAATTTAGTGTTTAATACTATATATCAATTATATGCTATAAAAAAAAATACTCCCGAATTATTAGAAAATGCAGAATACTTTTTAATGACGCCAGATTATTTTAATTTCTTATTAACCGGGAAAAAATTTAACGAATATACAAACGCATCCACTACACAGCTTTTAAATATTGATACTTCCATTTGGGATTATGATATTTTAAAATTATTAAATATACCCAAAAATATATTCCAAAATATAATACAACCCACAAATTCAATTGGATATTTAAAAGAAAATATAAAAGAAAAAATAGGTTTTGATTTGGAAGTTATAGCCGCCCCTTCGCATGACACCGCATCTGCGGTATTATCAGTTCCAAGCGCCGATGAAGATGATTTTCTATATTTAAGCTCTGGAACTTGGTCGCTTTTGGGAACAGAAAGTTATAAATATAATTCATCTCTAAAAAGTTTAGAATTAAATTTTACTAACGAAGGTGGCTACAATCATAAATATAGATATCTAAAGAATATTATGGGACTATGGATAATCCAAAATATTAAAAAAGAATTAAATAATAAATATTCTTTTAAAGACTTATGCGATATGGCAAGTAAAATAAATAATAAATCGATTATTATCGATGTAAATGACAAATCATTTTTATCACCAGACTCTATGATAAAAACAATTAAAGACTATTGTAAAACAAAATTAAATTATAATATAAAAAATATAGACGAGTTAATAAATATAGTTTACAACAGTTTGGTAAAATCTTATATTTATACTATAAAAAATATTGAAAAATTATTAAATAAAAATATGAAATCGCTTTATATAATAGGAGGCGGTTCTAAAGACTATTATTTGAATTCTCTTATTGCCAATGAGGTAGAAATGAAAGTATTTTCTGGACCAACGGAAGCTACGGCAATAGGAAATATAATATCTCAAATGTTAAATAAAAGAATTTTTTTATCTGTAAAAGAAGCAAGGAAATGTGTTTTTGAGTCTTTTGATATAAAAAATATTAATTAATAAAAACTATTTTTGGAGTAAGCAGATTATGAATAAATACGATGAAGCAAAACAAATATATTCTAAATTGGGTATAGATACAGATAAAGCTCTAAAAACTTTACAAGATATATCTATTTCGATGCATTGTTGGCAAGGAGACGATGTTAGAGGTTTCGACACAAAAGAAAATTTATCCGGCGGAATACAAGCTACGGGAGACTATTTTGGAAAGGCGAGAAACTATAAAGAACTTATGCAAGATATAGATAAAGCATTTAGTATGATACCGGGCAAACATAAACTTAATTTGCATTCTAATTACGCTATATTTGAAAATGATGAATTTGTAGATAGAGATAAAATAGAACCAAAACATTTTAAGAAGTGGGTTGAATTTGCTAAAGTAAGAAATATAGGATTGGATTTTAATCCTACAATGTTTTCTCATCCTAAAGCCGTTTATTCAACTTTATCAAGTCCTGATGAAGAAATTAGAAAATTTTGGGTTAATCATTGCATAGTATGTTTAAAAATATCAGAATATTTCGCTACGGAATTAAACCAACAATGTGTAATGAATATATGGATACCAGATGGTTATAAAGATATACCAGCCGATAGATTTTCTCCGAGAGATAGATTTAGAAAATCATTAGATGAAATTCTTGATACAAATTATGATAAAAATAAAGTTTTAGTATGTCTTGAATCTAAAGTTTTTGGAATAGGTTTAGAAAGTTATACGGTAGGTTCTGCTGAATTTTGTTTAAATTATGCTTCTTTAAAAGGAATAATGCCACTTATGGACAATGGACATTATCATCCAACAGAAATTGTATCGGATAAAATTTCATCAATGCTTCTATTCCATAAAAATTTGGCTTTACATATAACTAGACCGGTGAGATGGGATTCTGACCATGTGGTATTATTTGACGATGAGACAAGAGAAATATGTAAGGAAATAACAAGATGTAACTATATATCGAGGATAAAAATAGCTACAGATTACTTTGATGCCAGCATTAACAGAATAGCGGCTTGGGTAATAGGCATCAGGAGCGTCCAAAAGGCTTTATTATATGGGCTTCTTCAACCAAATGAAAAACTTTTCTATTTGCAAAGAGAGAATAATTTTACAGAATTAATGCTTATTCAAGAAGAAATTAAAACTTATCCTTTTGGAGATATATGGTATGAATTCTGTAATAGAAACAATGTTATAGGAAATGAAGACTGGTTTAAAGAAGTTTTGAATTATGAAAAAAATGTGCTTATAAAAAGGAGTTAAATATGGATTATAATATTAAATTTATTAAAGGATTTATTGAACTTGCTAAAAAAGGCTACGAGAATAATTGGCATGAAAGGAATGGAGGAAATTTAAGTTATCGTTTAAAGAATGAAGAAATAGAAGAAATAAAAAAATATTTAAGCTATGAAACAGAATTCAAACCTATAGGGACTTATGTTCCTAAACTTGCAAACGAGTATTTTTTGGTTACAGGTTCTGGGAAATTCTTCTCAAATGTTCATTTGGACCCAGAAAATAATATATGTATAATAGATATAGATAATAGTGGAAAAAATTATAGAATATTATGGGGATTGAAAAATGGAGGAACGCCTACAAGCGAACTACCAACGCATCTTATGAATCATGAAATAAAAAAAGTAACTAATGGCAAACATAGAGTTATTTATCATTGCCACCCTACAAATATAATAGCATTAACCTTTGTTCTTCCTTTAGATTATAAAATATTTACAAGAGAGCTATGGGAAATTGCTACAGAATGCCCAATAGTTTTTCCCGAAGGAATAGGTATAGTAGAATGGATGGTGCCAGGAGGAATAGATATAGCTATTGCTACTTCTAAACTTATGAATAAATTTAATGCTGTAATATGGGCGCATCATGGTTTATTATGCTCTGGCGAAGATTATGATATAACATTTGGGTTAACTCATACTATAGAAAAATCAGCGGAGATATTAGTTAAAGTTATATCTATGACAAATAGTAAAAGACAAACTATTACTCCTCAAAACTTTAGAGATTTAGCCATAAATTTTAAAGTGAATTTATCTGAAGAATTCCTATATGATAAATAATTATTATATAAATATTTAAACACACTATACCAGATAATATTTTTGTATTGTAAAAAATAAAATCGCTCGATTGTGAATAATATAAAAATAAATAATAAAAATTTT
>CAZRYV010000019.1:15072-17897 GCA_964604385.1 uncultured Brachyspira sp. | reverse complement strand
TCACAATTCTTATAATATCGTTTTTTATACAAAACTCAATATCCTTGTCAAATGACTTTACATATTCTTCTAATTCTTTAATCGAAGGGTAATCTTTCCAAGTCCCAAAACATCTCGCATCGTCTATCAATATAATATGGTCTTTAATTTTATGATTAAATATACATGCTAGTTCTTCCATAATAGGTGTTTCCTTTTTACCAATTGCGGTAATATTATCGCCACAATAATGTCCGTCTAACCAAAAGATAGCTTTATCATTTATTTCTTCTAATAATTCGTGTAAAACCGTTGCGCTATCTCCTTGCAATGTAATTATATTGTCATAATTTTTAAATCTATCTAAAGCTTTGTTAAAAAATAATGGAGAAAGTTCAATAGTATAGAATTTATCAAAATAGTCTTTACAAAAATAAGTTGTATCTCCATAATAAGTTCCGGTTTCAATTCCAATTTTACAATTGTATTTTTGCGCGTATTTTATTATAGTCATTCTTTTATATTCGTCTGGTATAGTAGGCAATGGAAAATGAAGGTCTTCTATGTCTAATTTATCTAACGCTAAAGTTATAAAATTTGCAGAAACACTACTTAAATGAGATATATGCTCAATATAACCTTAATGATATTCTAATAGAGTTCTTACAGAATCCCGTAACTTTCTAAAAGGTATCCACCAAACTATTATGTCTATAGCTTTTTTAATTCCTTCGTTCATAATCTAACTCCAATTAATTATTTTATATTATTTTATAAATATAGCAAGGTATTTACTTTAATATAATTATTTAATAGGTTAAACAGAATTCTCAATAATTAAAAAATATAATTTCCGTTTTATCGATTTTCATTGTCAATTCTTTTTTATTCTTTTGAAATAAATCAAGTCCTGTTTTTAAATTTTTACAAAAGTTAATTAATTCTTCGTCATAATATTTTTTATAATAATCGAAATTGAAATCAGTCATTTTAAATGGAAATATATAAACCGAAATTTTATTTTGCCCACTTTCTTTTGCATAATAAATAGAATAAAGATAAACTTCTTTAATTTTGTCGTCAGTTATGTTAATGATATATTATCGAACTTATTTTAATTATTTCAAATCTTTTAAAAACTTTATTTTTTGTTAACATTGACAAAAAATAAAAAATGCCGAGGCTAAAGCTCGCTGTTGCGAGTAATCCATACAAAATAAAATTATTGACAATTCGAATTTATTTAGTATATTTTAATTCAATGATTTTAAGAATTTTTGATAATTTTAAAAAGGAAAATAAATGAATAAAACAAAAATCGTAAAAGTTGGAAATATTTTAATAGGCGGCGGAAATCCTATAAGCGTTCAATCGATGACAAATACCGATACGAGAGATATAAAATCCACCGTAAATCAAATAAAATCGCTCGAGGATTCAGGAGTGGATATTGTCAGACTCGCCGTTTTAGACAAAGAAGCCGCCGAATCTATAAAAAAAATAAAATCTCAAACGAAAATTCCTTTGATAGCCGATATTCATTTTGATTATAGACTCGCTTTGGAAAGTATAAAAAACGGAATAGACGCTTTAAGGCTTAATCCGGGAAATATTAAAGATAAGGATAAAGTTAAAGAAGTTATAAAAGAAGCGAAAGCGAGAAATCTAACGATAAGGGTTGGAGTTAATGGAGGAAGTTTGGATAGAGCCGTTTATAAAGAAGTTAGCCCCGAAAATATGGTTAAAAGTGCGGGAGAACATATAAAATTAATGGAAGATTTGAATTTTACAAATATAAAAGTTTCTTTAAAATCTTCGGATATAAAAACTACGATAGATGCTAATATTTTATTTAGAAAAAAATACGATTATCCGATTCATTTGGGAGTAACAGAAGCGGGAACTTTAAGAAGTTCTTTAATAAAAAGCACAAGCGCTTTATCCTATCTTATAATGAATAATATAGGAGATACTATAAGATATTCTATAACGGGAAATCCTGTGGAAGAGGTTATGGCAGGAAAAATGCTTTTAAAATTTTTGGGTTTAAGAAAAGAGCCTGCGGTAGAAATAATATCCTGTCCGACTTGCGGAAGATGTCAAGTGGAAGTGGAAGAGGTTGCAAGCTATATTGAAAAACATGTTCAGAATATTAAAAAAAATATTACTATAGCAATTATGGGCTGCGTGGTTAATGGACCGGGCGAGGCAAGGCATGCGGATTTTGGAGTTGCGGGAACGGGAGACGGAAATTTTATTTATTTTGAAAAAGAAAATTCTCCCGTTAAAGTTTCTAAAGAAAATATAATAAATTTTATAACGAAAAAAATAGAAGAATTTTAATCTTTTATTTTTAATTTCTAATCTTTTATATAATATCTATAACCCGAATCTTTTATAGCGTCTTCCAATAATTTATCGTTCAATTCTTCTTTCATTAAAATAGTAGCTTTCTCTTTATCGAAGTCAACTTTTGCATAAACATTATTTATTTTATTAAGATTATTTTCTATAGTTTTGGCGCAATGCGTGCAAGTCATTCCGCCGATATTTAAAATTTTCTTGTATGGATAATGACTTTTATTTTTATCTTTTACTTTTACCATTTCTGTATTTAAAGTTCCCTCTCCCGAACAGCAACTTCCCGATTTCATTCTTTTTATATAATTTATAACGGCAATTACCGAGATAATTCCTATTACGATTAATATTATAATTTTTTCCATAAAAAATTTATCCTTTAAGAATTTAAATTAAAAAATTAAAATAAAATTAATTATTTAAACGGTTAAAATGTTAATATATTCTAACATTTTGTAATTTATTGTCAATATAATATTTTTAAT
>CAZRYV010000019.1:3833-14972 GCA_964604385.1 uncultured Brachyspira sp. | reverse complement strand
CACATAAACTATATAATTGGAGTAGCTATTATGAAGAAAATATTATTTTTATCATTAATATTTTTATTATTAACATTTGCATTATTTTCCTGTTCCGTAAAAAAATCCAACGATATAATAAGAGTAAGCGTAGGAGCCGAGCCTCAAAGCATAGACCCTTCTTTTTTGTCTGCAATAGATAGTATGATTTATGCCGTTCATATATTTGAAGGACTTACGACTAAAGACAAAAATAACAATATAATAGGCGGAGTTGCAAAAAGTTGGGAAATATCGGAAGACGGTTTAACTATATTGTTTCATTTGAGAGATAATGCAAAATGGAGCGATGGAAAATCAGTTGTTGCCGATGAATTTGTTTATTCTTTTAGGAGATTGGCGAATCCAAAAACGGCGTCTTCTTATAGTTTTTTAATCTCTCCGATAAAAAATGCGGATAAAGTAATGGCGGGAGAATTGGATATAGAAGAGCTTGGAATAGAAGCAATAGACGATAAAACTCTTGTTATAAGATTTGAAAAACCTACGGCTTATTTTTTAGAGCTTGCCTCCGTTCCTATATTTTCGCCTCTCCGTAAAGAATTTGTCGAAGGAAACGATAATTGGACTTTTTCACCCGATACTTATATAGGAAACGGTCCTTATAAAATGATAGAAAGAAAACTAGACGAAATTATATCTTTGGAAATAAACGACAATTATTGGAATAAAAATACTTTAAAAGCAAACAGAATAGATTTTATTATGTTTTCCGATGTGGCTACGGCTTATGCGGCTTTAAAAGAAGGTTCTTTGCTTTATTCTTCAAGGATTCCAAATAGCGATATAGACGCTTTAAGAGAGGAAGGATATTTATCGTCCACTCCTTCGCTTGGAACTTCCTATTACGCTTTAAATAATACTAATTTTGTTTTGAAAGATAAAAGAGTCCGCAGAGCTTTAGCCCTTGCTATAGACAGAAATTATATAGTTGAAAATATTACCAAAGGAGGCGAAAAACCTGCGATAGCTTTCGTTCCTTATGGACTTAAAGATGTAAACGGAGATTTTAGAGAAAACGGAACAAAATACTTTAGCGCTGATAAAGAAAATTATAAAAACAATATAGAAGAAGCGAAAGAACTTTTAGCTCAAGCGGGATATCCGAACGGAACAAATTTTCCCGTGCTTGAATTTAAAACCAATCCCGGTTCTGGTGTCATTATAGCGGAAGCGGTTCAACAGATGTGGAAAGAAAATTTAAATGTGGATATGATTATAATGCAAGAAGATTGGGCGATATTTCAAAAGAATAGACAGACGAAACATTATGTAGTATGCAGGGCGGATTGGATTGGAGATTATTTGGACCCGATGACTTTTCTTCAATTGTTTATGATTAACGGAGCGGGCAACAGAGTGGGATACAGCAATGTTAATTACGATAAACTGATTTTGGAAGCGCAGTCGACTATGGATAATAATATAAGAATGTCTAATATGCATAAAGCGGAAGACATGCTTATAGGGGAAGATATGGCTTTAATTCCTTTATATCATTATACGGCGTCTTCTATGCAAAATCCTAAACTAAAGGATGTGTTTGTAGACACTTTAGAAATAAGAAGATTCTTTTATTGTTATATTAAATAGTTATATTAAATAATATTAAGTAAATTTTTAAATAATATTTTTTATTTCGTAAAATCGGAAAAATTATGATAAGCATAAAAAAACGCAGACAGATAAAATTTTTAATTAAATTGCTTTTAATATTGATAATTATAATATCTTCTATCGTTATATACGGTTTTTATCCTTACGGTTTGCATAAAAAATATATGCATAAAGTTAAAATGCCGAAAGATTCTATAGCGTATATTAGCGTAAAAAATTTGAATGATAGTTTATTAAAATTTTCTAACAAAATACAAACGCCGATGATTTTAGAAATTTTTAATAATTATAAAAACGATTCTAATTTATTAAACAGAATAATATTTTCCATTTTGACAAAAAGAAATTCGTCAATTTTACTTTGGCAATATAATAACGACTTGAAAGATTTGGAGTCGTTTTATTTTTTGGATACGGGAAAATTAATCGGTTTTTTTGCAAATAATTTTTTTAATTTTTTGCAGATAAAAGAATTTGATATAAACGGAATAAAATATAATATAAACAAAATTAATTATGACGATTTGGAATTTTTTATTATAGAAAATGACGAACATTTTTTATATTTGGCGTTTTATAAAGGAGTTTTAATAGTAACGAAGAATTATATAAACTTAAAAAAGATAATTTATTTTTTTAGTTCGAAAACGCCCAACTTAAAAGATATTTATATTTTAAATAAAATTTCTTTTGACTATAATCCCGATATTTCTTTTTATCTTAATAAAGATTTTTTTAACAAGAATTTTTTTGATTTAAAAAAATTAAATTTTCCGCAATTCTTTGATATTGTAAATTTTTTTCAAAAAGATATATACGGCAACATCAAATTTTATGAAAGAAACGCTAAATTAAATATTTTTACCGAAGAAAATAGTTTCACAGATATTAATATTGATTTGAAATAAATTTAAAATAAATTGTCGATATAAAAAATTAAGTTAAATCTTTTGTATTGATAATTATCGTTAATCGTATATAATAATTCATTATTTGGAGAAAATATAATTTTATGTCAATTATCGATAAATTGTCGCTCGTTGAAAATAGTTATAACGATATAGTAAGCAAATTAAACGATGGAAATATCAAAGACAATAGAGTTATTCAAGAACTTATGAAAAAAAAATCGGAAATGGAAGATATAGTTTTTGAATATAAAAAATTAAAAGAAGTTTTAAAACAATCGGATGATTTAGAAGAGATGATAAAAAATTCCGACACCGATAAAGAGCTTAAAGAAATGGCTTTAATCGAAGCGGAAGAACTTAATCGAAAGAAAGAAAATATTATATCGGATTTAAGATTATTGCTTTTGCCAAAAGATAAGAACGAAGGAAAAAATATAATAATAGAAATAAGAGTCGGAACGGGTGGAGAAGAATCGGCTTTATTTGTCGGAGATTTATTTAGAATGTATAGCCGTTTTATCGAAAGAATGAATTTAAAAATGGAAATAATAGATACGAGTCCTACGGAACTTGGCGGCTATAAGGAAGTGATATTTTCAGTTTCGGGAAAAGACGCTTATAGAAGTTTAAAATTTGAAAGCGGAACTCATAGAGTGCAAAGAATACCCGCAACCGAATCGGGAGGCAGAATACATACTTCTGCGTCAACCGTAGCCGTTATGCCCGAAGCTATGGAAAGCGATGTTATAATTAAGGACGAGGATATAAGAGTCGACATATTCCGTTCGAGCGGTCCCGGAGGACAATCCGTCAATACCACAGACAGCGCCGTCAGAATCACGCATTTGCCTACGGGAATAGTCGTTCAATGTCAGGATGAAAAAAGTCAGCATAAAAATAAGGCTAAAGCTTTGAAAGTTTTGAGAGCGAGAATATACGAAAAAGAGGAGGCGGAAAGGCATGCGAAAGAATCGAAGGAGAGAAGAGAGCAGATAGGTTCGGGAGACAGAAGCGAAAGAATAAGAACTTATAATTTTCCTCAAAACAGAGTGACCGACCATAGAATAAATCTCACATTATATAAATTGGATAGATTTATGGACGGAGAGATAACGGAAATAACGGACGCATTATTTAAAAAAGAGCAGGAAGATACTCTCGCTTCATATTCGGATTAATTTTATTTATAAAAATTTTAAAAATTATATCGAAGTTTAACAGAGGTTTAATAAATGAATTTTTTAATATTAGTCGATAATTCTTTTTCAAACGAATATTCTAAAGAATTTCAATTTTTGCATAAAATAGATTCGCTAAAAAATGATTTAAGTTGCGATTCTAAATGTATAGAAAATATTAATATTCAAACTATAGAAAATTATTTAAATAATATATACAAAGAAAGCGAAGGATACGACAATATAATTTATATTCCATGCAATATGCCTCTTTTTAGCGTAGAAGAAACAATAAAACTTGCAAAAATTCATGAAGAAAATATAGCCTATTTCAGTTATGGAGAAAATTATCCTTTAGGAATAGTTCCTTTTATAATAAGACGAAACGCTTTTGAAAGATTGTTTAATATGATAAAAAATAAAGACATTAAAATTTCGGAAAACGCCATAAGGGATATAGTTTTTATCGACCCGAATTTTTTTGAAATAGAAATATTGGTTTCAGAATATGATATGAGATATTATAGATTATATTTATTTGCAGATTGTAAAAGGAATTCTATTTTAATATCGAGACTTATTGATTATAAAAATTATGACGAAATTGTGAAAGCGATTAAAGAGAATCCCGTTATAAGAAGAACTTTGCCCGCATATATAGAAATCGACATAAACAATAGACAGAATATTATAAATAAAAGCCTGTTTTCATGCGAAAGTTTAAAAGAAGAATTGTCTAAAAAAGAAAAAAATATAACTTTTAACGATTTTAAAAATATATTCGATAAATTGGCAGATTTTTGCGAAGATTTTCATTTGTCTATAGGAAGTTTTTTTGAACCTTTGATTAACGAAGAGATTTTTGAAATTTTGGATTATGCGACCAAAAATAAAAAAGCGAATATTTATTTGGAAACGAACGCTTTGCTTCTTAATAACGATAAGGCTAAAAAATTGCTCGATTTACAAAATAACAGAGATAATCTTTCGGTAATAATTCATTTGGATGCGATAGACGAAAATATTTATAATAAAATAAATAAAATATACGATAGAGGCGACATTAAAACCGTTTTGTCTAATATAGATTATTATCTGATTAGAGAGCCTAAAAATACTTATTTGCAAATAACCAAACAAAAAATTAATTTCGATTGCTTGGCTTCTTTTTATAAATATTTTGAAAAGTATAAAGTTGAAATAATAATGCAAAAATATTATACCTACAGAGGAATTATAGAAGATAATAGAGTAGGGGATATGTCTCCTTTAATAAAAACGGGATGTTGGCATTTGGCGAGAGATTTGTTTATAGACGCTTACGGAGATATTTATATTTGCAGATACGATATAAAAAGAGAGAAGAAAATATCTTCTATATACGAAAACAGTTTGGAAAATATATGGAAATTATTTGAAAATTATTATTCCGACAATGTTTTTGATAAATTGGATTTTTGTAAGAATTGCGACGAATGGTATTTATATAATTTTTAATTAATTTAAAACTATTGATAATTTTATGGAAGAAATATTAATTAAATATTGCAAACTTGTTTTGGCAGTTTATATAATCAGGTTTTTAACCTTAAGGTTATTGCTCGCATTTCCCGTAATTAAAAAAATTATTTATATGAGAGAGATGATGCCCGGAGTAAAAAATTGGAATAGCAGAATAAAAATGGTTTATTATTCGGAAATATTTTCTTTTATTCAAAGTTTAATTATCGTTTTATATTTTATGCTTTTTTGTTATTTTATTCCTTTGAGTTTAAATCAAAAAGTTTTAATCTCTTTTTTATTTTATTTTGCTTTTATAATCGCCGAAAAATTTAGATTTTCCATAATATGGACGAATTTTCCAAACTCTCTGCTTTTAATCGACACTTTTATATATTTATTTATTGGTTTATTGCAATTTACGGCTATGGGATTTCTTTATAATTAATTTTGTTTTATTAATTTTATCTTATTGATTTTAATTTATTTAATTTTGTTCTATGGTTATCGAAGCGCCCATATCCATCGAATTTGTTTTTCCTTTATATTTCGCTTTTTCGGATACGATGCAATTATCCATTAAAACATTGGATATATTTACATCTTCGAACATAATACAATTTTTAAGGATTGAATTTTCTATTTTAGAATCTTTACCAATATGAACATAAGGACCGATTACGGAGCTTTCTATTTTAACATTTTTATCTATAAATACGGGAGGAACTATAGCCGAGTCTTTAATATAGTCGCTTAATATTTTATGTTTTATTATAAGTTTGTTTGTTTCAATCATAGTGGATTTTTCTCCGCAGTCAAACCATCCGTCTAATTTAAAAGTTGTAAATACTATGCTTCGCTCTATCATATATTCCAAAGCGTCAGTTAATTGATATTCGTTTTTTGTTTTAATGTCGTTTTTTATTATATAATCTATCGACTCGAATAAGTCTTTTGAATTAACTATATGATATAAACCCGTCAAAGCCAAATTGCTTATTGGTTCTTTTGGTTTTTCCACTAATTTTTTTATCGTTCCGTTATCGTTTAAAATTGCAACTCCAAATCTACTCGGATTATCGACTTCGCATACTCCCAAAGAATTTTCGTTTTTACTAACCACATCGATTAAATTTAATTTAAAAATCGTATCTCCCAATATAATAAAAATTTTATCGTTATCGTTAATATATTCTCTCGTCAAGGAAACGGCATGCGCCAAACCTTTATATTCTTTTTGAACTACGAAAGAGAGTTTTATATTTTTATATTTTGAAGTCAAATATTCTATCATCCGTTCTTTTAAATATCCGACTATAAAAATAACTTCTTCTAAATCGGGTATTAAAGAAATATCTTCCATTATAAAATCTATAATTGTGGAACCCGCTATAGGAAGTATCGGTTTCGGTTTGGTATTCGTATGCGGTCTTAATCTTGTGCCTTCTCCAGCGGCGGGTATGATAACTTTCAAAATAATACTCCTTAAAAATATATTCTTTGCTTATTTTATACGATTATATGACATAATAAAAAATCATATAATAAATTTTATAAAAATCAATTAAAATTATTAATAATCGTATAAAAAATATTAAGCAATTTTTAATTATACCGAAAATATTTTATAAGAAATATTAAAATTTTTGGAGGAATACGCCTTATGATGCGTTCTTTATTTGCCGGCGTGTCTGGTTTACAAAATCATCAAACTCGAATGGATGTTGTTGGAAATAATATAGCGAATGTTAATACTTACGGATTCAAAAGAGGAAGAGTTACTTTTAAGGATATGATAAGCCAATCTATAAGCGGAGCTGCTAAACCGCAGGAAGATAGAGGCGGTATCAATCCTCAACAGGTTGGATTAGGTATGATGGTTGCCACTATCGACACTATTCATACTCAAGGAGCTTTGCAAGTTACGGGAGTTAATACCGATTTAGCGATTCAGGGAGAGGGATTTTTTATCGAAAAGAGAGGAAATAATTCTTTTTATACGAGAAACGGAGCTTTTTCTTTGGATAAAGACGGTTATTTAGTTAATCCGTCCAACGGTTATAAAGTTCAGGGTTGGAACGCTCAAATGAACGAAACGGGAGAGATGATAATAAATACCGCAGCTGGAATCGAAGATTTAATTGTTCCGGTAGGCTCTAAAGACCCTGCGAGAGCTACTGAAAATACGACTTTTTTCTGTAATTTACAAAAGAATTCCGATTATCATCAAGCCGATATAACGGTTTACGATTCTACGGGAATACCTCGTCAGTTGAGAGCGACTTTCAACAGAACGGATGTCAATAGATGGGATATGGTTATAGAAATTCCCGAAGCGACTGAAGGAAGCGTAAGCGTATCGGCGGGAGAGCCGGTTCAAGGCGGAGGAAATAATACTTTTCAATTGGTATTTAACGACGCTGGTTCTTTAATATCCGTTAGCGATGGAGGACAAACTCAAGAGGAAGGAGTTTTGATGCCAAATGTTTCCTTTACTTATCAGGGAACAGAAGGAGAAGTTGAACAAACTATTAATTTAACTATGGGAGAAGTTGGTTTATTCAACGGTATTACTCAATTTGAAAACCCTTCTACTACGAAAGCAATTGAACAAGACGGATACACTATGGGAATGCTCGAAGGATTCAGTATAGACGACAGCGGGCAGATAACGGGAGTATTTACCAACGGAAACAGAAAAACTTTAGGACAAGTGGCGTTGGCTAAATTCAATAATGCCGGAGGACTTGAAAAAGCGGGAGACACTTTATTTACGGAAAGCAATAACTCGGGACCTGCGAATATAGGACCGGCCGCCTTCGAAGGCAGAGGAACTATTAAAGCGGGAACTTTGGAGATGTCGAATGTAGATTTAAGCGAACAGTTTACGGATATGATAATAACTCAAAGAGGCTTTCAATCTAGCGCTAGAACTATAACTACGGCAGACCAAATGCTTCAAGAAGTTATAGCTCTTAAAAGGTAAATAATTAAATAATATTTGAAGAATAAATAATAAATAGACATATTTATTATTTTATAGTATAATGAATCGGGAGTTTTTGAATGATACATATAACTAGATTTGATAAGACGATTTTATATGTTAATCCGCATCAAATAGAGTTTATGGAAGAAACGCCCGATTTGGTTATAACTATGCTTTCGGGAAGAAAGGTGGTTACCAAAGACAGTTTTGAAACGGTATTAAACAGAATAATAGAATATAGAAAAAGAATCGTAAATGAAGATACCGTCAAAAAACCGTCTTTTTATGGAAATGAAGAATAAAATTAAATTTTAGAATTTGATTTTTTAATTATAATATTTATATAATATTTTAATAATAATTTTTTATAAAGTTTTATTAAAAACAAATAATTTTTAGAGAGTAAAATATGGATATTTTTGTGCCTATATGCCTTGTGGTTCCAATAATAGTTAATTTATTCGGTATTATTTCAGGTGGCGGTAGTGTAGCTCACATGGCGGACTTTGCATCCGTGATTGTTACGGGATTAGGAGGACTTAACTCGCTTGTAATGGCTAATGATTTTTCAACCATAGTGGGCTGTTATAAGGCAGTTTTAGTTCTTTTTAAGAAACCTCAATATGACGAAGCCCAAATGATAATAACTCTTATAAGTTTTTCCGAAAAAGCGCGAAGAGAAGGTTTATTGGTATTGGAAGACGATATACAGGAAGTTACAGACCCTTTCTTAAAAAAAGGTATGCAGTTGGTAGTAGACGGAACAGACCCGGAACTTGTAAAAAATATATTGAATACGGAAATAGACAATATCGAAGCGAGACATGACTCGGTTACAAAGGTATTCAACGACGCCGCTTCATTATTTCCAGCTTGGGGTATGATAGGAACGCTTATAGGTTTGGTTATAATGCTTAGAAGTTTAGGCGGTGGCGGAGGAACAGAAGCAATCGGTTCGGGTATGGCTGTCGCTCTTATCACAACTTATTACGGTTCGGTTTTGGCAAACGGTTTCGCATTGCCGATAGCGGGCAGACTTTCCGCAAGACATGCAACGGAAACTATGATAAAAAGCATTATGATAGAAGGAATATTATCGATACAGGCTGGAGATAATCCAAGAATAGTTAAGGATAAATTGGTTTCTTTCCTACCTCCGGTGCAAAGACAAAAAGTTAATGAACAGGTGGGAGATAGATAAAATTTTTAAGGAAAGGTTAAGGATTTATAATGGCTACTACTAAATTTGGTAAAAAAGCTAAAAAAGCGGGTGATAAAGCTCAAGTTCCGCCTCCTTCCGCTCCATTATGGCTTCAAACATACGGAGATTTCGTAACTTTGGTTTTGACATTTTTCGTTATGTTGCTTGCGTCTATGGAAGCGTCTTTATCTCAAAATTCCGCTATGCAACTTATAGCCACTGCGTTTCAGGGTTCTTTCGGAGTTATGGACGGAGGAGCTACTCTGTCTCAAAGCACTTTAATATACGGAGGAGCGAGCGCCGATACTTTGCCAAGCTCCGAGAGAGGTTTTGCTATGGGAAGAAGTATAGATAGAGCCACTTCCGTTTTAGAGTCGGAGATAAAGAGTCGTAAAATAAGAGTTACCGAAGACGAAAGAGGATTTGTTATTACGCTTGGAGCCGACCAATATTTTGAATCGGGAAGAACTAATTTGGTGGAAAATCAAAATAATACGGAGACTTTTATTAAACTTGCTTCAATATTAAGCGCTTTGCCAAACGATATAAGAATAGAAGGACATACCGATTCTGGTGCCATAAGAGCGGGCAGTGAAACTGAAAGACAATTCGGAAATAATTGGGGACTTTCTACCGCAAGAGCCATAGTGGTTTTGGAAAGATTATTTGACAGCGACCAAACGGGAAGATTAGACAAAAATAAATATTCGGTTGCGGGATATGCCGATACTCGTCCGGTTGCTTCTAACGATTTGCCGGATGGAAGAGCTTTAAATAGAAGAGTCGATATAGTAGTTATCAGAAACGATGTCACTTATTATAATCAAAGATAAAAAATATAAAAATAAAATATAAATATGCTTTTGGCAGATAAATGGACTGATTATAAAATAATAGATTGTGGAGACGGTGAAAAATTAGAAAATGTAGGAAATTTTTTAATATCTCGTCCCGACTCGCAAGTTATTTGGGCAAAACAAAAAGAGAAATGGGAAAATTTGGACGCTATATATCATCGTTCGGATAAAGGCGGCGGTTATTGGGAATATATAAATAAGCCTAAAGAAAATTTTGTCGTTAAATATCAGGATTTGTCATTTTATATTGAATTTACGAATTTTAAACATATAGGACTTTTCCCCGAACAGGCGGTTAATTGGCAATTTATAATCGATAAAATAAAAGAAAGAAAATATAAAAATAATTCTGAAAAAAATAATAAAAAATTAAATAAGGAAATAAAGGCTTTAAATTTATTTGCATATACTGGAGGCGCTACGGTTGCATGCGCTTATGCGGGTTGTGAAGAGACTGTGCATGTGGACGCTTCAAAAAAGATAGTCGGGCATGCGAAAAGAAATATCGAATTAAATAATCTCGAAAATAAAAAAGTCAGATTTATTATAGAAGATACAATTCAGTTTGTTTTGAGAGAAGTGAGGCGAGAGAGAAAATATGATATTATTATAATGGACCCTCCCGTTTATGGAAGAGGACCTAAAGGCGAACTTTGGCAAATAGATACGAGTTTAACAAAATTGGTAAAAGAATGCGTGAAACTTTTATCTGATGAACCGATATTATTTTTAATTAATTGTTATACGGCAAGTTTTTCTCATATATCTTTAAAAAATATTTTACAAACGAATATAAAACATAAAGGATTTTTTGAAAGCGGAGAGATAGGAATTCCGATAGAAAATT